>DATFAJ010000666.1:0-2186 GCA_035254745.1 Candidatus Methylomirabilota bacterium
ACCGGAGGGGGCCTCGACGGCCCCCTCCGGACCTCCCCCAGAACTAGGATGCGCCGGCGAAGCCGGCGCTCGAAATCCGCCTACCTGGCTCGCCGATGAGGCTCCTCGCTCTCGCGCTGCATAGGCTCTTGTGGTTCGTGCCCACCTTGCTGGGGTTGCTGGTGGTCACGTTCGTGATCTCGCGGGTGGTGCCGTCGGATCCGGTGGCGCTGGTGGCGGGCGAGACGGCCACGCCCGCGCAGGTCGAGGCCCTGCGGCATCAGCTGGGCTACGACCGGCCGCTGCCCGTGCAGTTCGTCGACTACCTGGCGCGGCTCGCGCGCGGGGACATGGGGGTGAGCCTCTTCACCCGGCGCCCGATCCTCGACGACCTCTCCCACCGGCTGCCGGCCACCATCGAGCTGACCGTGGTCGCCATGCTCGCCTCCGTCCTGATCGGCATCCCGCTCGGCGTCCTCTCCGCGCTCTGGCGCAACTCCCTGCTCGACCACGCCCTCCGCGTCCTCACCGTGTCCGGGCTCGCCATCGCCGGCTTCTGGCTCGGCATCATGCTGCAGCTGCTCTTCTCGATGCGCCTCGGCTGGACGCCGCTCAATGGCCGCCTGCCCGGCTTCCCGCCGCGCGGGCTCACCGGGCTCTACCTGGTGGACGCCGCCCTCACGTGGGACTGGCCCACCTTCGGCCTGGCGCTCCAGCACCTGGCATTGCCCGCGGCGACGCTCGCGTTCCCGGCGCTGGCCACCCTGGTGCGCTTCACGCGGGCCGGCGTCCTGGACGTGATGCAGTCGAACTTCGTCCTCTACGAGCGCGCGATGGGCCTGCCGCGCCCGCTCATCGTGTGGAAGTACATCCTCCGCTCCGCGCTCACCTCGACGGTGACGCAGATCGGCCTGCTCTTCGGCATCCTGCTCGCGGGGGCGGTGGTGACCGAGGCGGTCTTCGACTGGCCGGGCATCGGCACCTACGCGGTCAGCTCCATCGTGCGCTCGGACTACAACGCGGTGATGGGCTTCACGGTCTGGGCGGGCGCGATCTTCATCGTGGTGAACCTGCTGGTCGACCTCGCCCACACCCTCGTCGACCCGCGGGAGCGCGCGACGTGAGCTCATCGAAGGGGGCCTCGACGGCCCCCTCCGAGCCTCCCCCAGAGGCGGATTGCGCCGGCAAAGCCGGCGCTCGGAAGGGGCAGACGTGAGCACGGTGTGGTTCGTGCTGGCGCGGCTCGGGCGGGACCGGTCGGCGCTGATCGGGCTGGTGCTCATCGCGCTGCTGGTGCTGGCCGCGCTGCTGGCGCCGCTGCTCGCGACGCACCCGGACGACGTCTTCGAGCTGCACCCGTCCGAGCGCCTCCGGGCGCCGAGCGGCACGCACTGGCTCGGCACCGACCGGATGGGCGCCGACGTCTACAGCCGGCTCCTCTTCGGGGCGCGGATCACGATCCTCATCGGGCTCATCGCGGTCGGCGCCTCGCTGGTCATCGGGGTCCCGGTCGGCCTCGTGGCCGGCTACCACCACGGCTGGGCGAGCGACCTGCTCATGCGGGTCTCCGACATCTTCCTGGCGGTGCCGCAGGTGGTGCTCGCGATCGCCATCGCCCAGACCCTGGGCCCGTCGCTGCCCAACGTCATCCTCGCGCTCTCGGTCACCTACTGGCCCTGGTTCGCCCGCGTCGTGTACGCGGAGACGCGGGCGCTCCAGAAGGAGGTGTTCGTCGAGAGCACCACCGCCCTCGGCGCGTCGCCCTGGCGGCTCACCGTGCTGCACGTGCTGCCGAACATCGCCTCGCCGATCATCGTGCGGGCGTCGATCGGCATGGGGTTCACGATCCTGACCGCGGCGGCGCTCGGCTTCCTCGGCCTCGGGCCCCCGCCGCCCACCCCGGAGTGGGGCCGGACCATCGCGGAATCCCGCGAGTTCCTGCCGGATGCGTGGTGGTACGCGGCGGCGCCGGGCCTCGCGATCTTCCTCACCGTGATGGGGTTCAACCTGCTCGGCGACGGCCTGCGCGACGTGCTCGACCCGCGGCTGCGCCGGAGCCCCGCGCGCGATGGCTGAGCTGCTCGCGGTCCGCGGGCTGCGCGTGGACTTCGCCACCGACCGGGGGCCGGCCCAGGTGCTCGACGGGATCAACCTCGACATCGCGGCCGGCGAGGTGGTGGGGCTCGTCGGCGAGAGCGGCTGCGGCA
>DATFAJ010000667.1:0-4138 GCA_035254745.1 Candidatus Methylomirabilota bacterium
CGCCGCGCCAAGGCGGCCATGACGTACCTCGTCGGGCAGGGCATCCAGGCGCAACGGATCACCCTGATCTCGTACGGCAAGGAGCAGCCGGTCTGCACCGCGCACGACGAGGCATGCTGGGCCCTCAATCGCCGGGCCCACTTCCTGGTGAAGTCCCGGTAGTCACGATCGCGGAGCCGGCGCCCGGACGGGCCGGCTCCGCGACCCTCTCGCCTGTCGTCGATACTCCAACCGACTCCAACCGACACCCACAGAGCCCTCGCGGCGGTGCGCCCGCACGGGCAGCTCGCACCGCAGGATGCTCGCTGCTTCGGCCAAGGAGAGGGCGGCTCCCGCGCTTGCGAGGATCCGGGGTCGGGCGTGGAGCGGGGGGACCCCCGGCGTGGCATGATGGCGCCATGGTCCTGGCGGAGCAGCCGGTCGGACTGGCGATCATGGCGAAGGCGCCCCGCGCGGGGGCGGTGAAGACGCGGCTCTGCCCACCGCTGCGCCCGCCGGAGGCCGCGGAACTGGCGCGGTGCTTCCTGCTAGACGCGGTGGATCGGGTGGCCGCGGTGGCCGGGGTGCGTCCCGTCCTGGCGTACGCGCCCGTGGAGGCGCGCGGCGAGTTCGAGAGCATCGCGCCCGGTTTCGCCCTGCTGGCCCAGCAGGGCGAGGATCTGGGTGCGCGGCAGACCCGGCTCGTCTCCGAGATCCTCGCCCTCGGCCACGAGGCGGCGCTGGTGATCGGCACCGACTCGCCGACGCTCCCCGCCGAGTGCGTGGACGAGGCGGTGGGGCTGGTCATGGCGCGCGACGTGGACCTCGTGCTCGGCCCCACCGACGACGGGGGCTACTACCTGCTCGGGCTCCGCCGTCCGTGCCCGGCCCTCTTCGAGGGTATGCCCTGGAGCACGTCGGCGGTCCTGGCCCGCACGCTCGAGCGGGCGCAGCGCCTGGGGCTCCGGGTGGCGTGCCTGCCCGCCTGGTTCGACGTGGACACCAAGGCGGACCTGGAGCGTCTGGCCGCCGAGCTGGCCGTCTCTCCCGGCCATCTCCCACGCCACACGCGCGAGTTTCTCGCCCGTCGAATCTCGCCGGGAGCCGCCGGCGTCAAACGCGTCGATCATGAAAATCACACTGCGGACGGCGGTGCAGGGAATTCTTCCCGCGGCGGGTGATCGGTCGACCGTTATTTCGATGGGGGTCGCGTACGCCGGGGCTGCCTCGGTCGACTTCTCGCGGCAGGGCCCGGCTCGCGGTCCGGCCGGTGCGGGGAGTACACTGAAGCGACCCGGGTGACGCCGAGTGCGTGCTGGCGACGCGGCGGCGGCCCCGGCGATGCCCATGCGCGAGCTGATCCCGGTCTCGATCTCCGCCTGAACGCCCTCGTGGGCACGCCTGCCGTGGTCGACCAGGACCAGGGGCCGCTCGAGCGGCTCGCCGTCGGCGCGCTCGCGCACATCCACGACGGCATGCGGGTCGGTCTCGGCTCCGGTCGGGCCGCGTCGAGCTTCGTGCGCGCCCTGGGTGCTCGGGTCCGGGCCGGGCTGAAGGTGCGGGGCGTGCCGACGTCGGAGGGCGTGGCGCGCCTGGCGCGCGAGCTGGGCGTGCCGCTGTCCGGCCTCGACGAGGGGATCATCGACCTCACCGTCGACGGTGCCGACGAGGTGGACCCGCGTCTCGATCTGATCAAGGGCTACGGAGGCGCCCTGGTCCGAGAGCGGATCGTGGCGGCGGCGTCGCGCCGGGTCGTCATCCTGGTGGGTCGCGAGAAGCTCGTCCCGATCCTGGGCGCCCGAGGACGGCTGCCAGTCGAGGTGATCCCGTTCGGCGCCCCGCTCGCACTGCGTGAGCTGGCCGACCTCGGCTGCCGACCGGCCCTGCGGCTTGAGGAGGGGCGGCCCTTCGTCACCGACAACGGCAACTGGATCGTCGATTGCGCGGTCCGCCCGATCGAGGCGCCGGTCGCGTTCGCCCGGGACCTCCGCGCGCTTCCGGGTGTGGTGGATGCCGGCCTGTTCCTGGGCGTGGCGGACCTGGTGCTGGTGGCCGATGCCACCGGCATCCGCGAGATTCGGCGGGGAGATCCGGCGGCATGAGACGTCTGCGGCGGCGGTGAGGGCGATCCGGCGGTACCCCGACGCCGAGGCCGTGAGCCGAGCGGCGGCCCAGGACCTCGTGGAGGTGGCGCGCGCCGCGATCGCGGCCCGCGGGCGCTTCTGCGTGGCGCTCTCGGGCGGTTCGACGCCCCGGCGCATGTACGAGATCCTCAGCGAGGCGCCCCGATGGGCCCGGCTCGAGTGGGATCGCGTGGAGTTCTTCTGGGGCGACGAGCGTGCGGTGGGCCCCGATCACGCCGACTCGAACTACGGCGCGGCGGCCGCCGCGCTGCTGCGTCCGCTCGACATCGCCGCCGAGCGGGTGCATCGCATCGAGGGGGAGCTGCCGGATCCGGAGGAGGCGGCCCGCCGCTACCAGGACGAGCTCGCGCGCGTGTTCGCGTCGCCCCCCGACGGCCTTCCGCCGATCTTCGACCTAGTGCTGCTGGGTATGGGACCGGACGGGCACACCGCGTCCCTCTTCCCGTACAGCCAGGCGCTGACCGAGCGGAAGCGGTGGGTGGTCGGCCACCACGTGGCGCGGCTCGGCAAGGCCCGGATCACGATGACGCCACCCATCCTGAACCGGGCCGCCGAGGTCCGCCTGCTGGTCACTGGAACCGACAAGGCCGGGGTGCTCCGGGAGGCGCTCCTGGGCCCCCGCGAGCCGGAGCGGCTGCCCGTCCAGTTGGTGGCTCCGGAGGCCGGCCGGCTGGTGTGGATGCTGGACCGGGCCGCCGCGGCCGAGCTGCCTGCCGACCGCCCCGTCTGAGCGAACCCCGCCG
This sequence comes from Candidatus Methylomirabilota bacterium, assembly GCA_035254745.1. Classification (GTDB taxonomy): domain Bacteria; phylum Methylomirabilota; class Methylomirabilia; order Rokubacteriales; family CSP1-6; genus CAMLFJ01. The sequence continues at coordinate 2,867 of DATFAJ010000667.1, forward strand.
CGCGGCGCGCTCCCGTGTCACCCCCGCGGCGCTAGCCGAGATCGTGCAGGAGGCGCGCCGTGGTGAGCACGCCCTGGTAGAGATGGTCGAGGCGCAGGTGCTCGTTGGGGCTGTGCTGCCTGTTGTTGGCGTTGGCGTACGGCACCACGATGGTCGGCCGCTGCAGGATGTCCGTGAAGGCCCAGAGCGGTACGCTCCCGCCCATGGTCGGCAGCACGACCGCGGACTCACCCTCGTGGGCGCGCTCTACCGACTCGATCACCCGGCGGGAGATGGGCAGGTCTGCCGAGGTCTTGGCCGGGTCGTAGCCGCGCCGCTCCACCACCCGGATCGCGCGGCCGCGCAGGTCGTCGGGGATCGGCGCGTCCGCGGACTCGATCACCGTGAAGCCCTGCCCCCGGATATGCTCGAGGATGCGGCGGTACACGGTCTCCACCTGCTGATTCTTGACGAGACGGGTATCGAAGGCCACCGTGGCCTGGTGCGGGATGATGGTCTGCGCCTCCTGGCCGGTGAAGCCGCTCCTGAGCCCGCGGATGGTCAGGGTGGAGCGGAACATGAGCCGCTCGAGATATTCCGCCGGCAGCGTGACGCCGAGCTCCTTCTCGATGCTGGCGCGGTCGAGCGGGACCCGATCCAGGAGATCGCGCTCGGCCGGAGTGGGCGGGACGACGCCGTCCTCGAGGCCCTCGACGAGCGGCGTGCCGTCGGGCGCGGCCATGGACGCGAGCAGCCCAACCAGGCGCCAGGCGGGATTGGGGACGCTGAAGTTGCCCGAGTGGACGTCCCGGCGTGCCGACTCGAGGGTGAGCTCGAGGGAGAGGATGCCGCGCGCGCCGAAGGCCACCGTGGGCCGGCCGCTGGCGTCCTTGGGGCCGTCCGTGACCAGGACCAGGTCGGCGGCGAGCAGGTCCCGGTGCTGCTCGGTGAAGGGGCCGAAGTGCTGGCTGCCCATCTCCTCCTCGCCGTCGAAGATGAACTTCACCGCGACCCGGGGAACGATCCCGCGCGCGCGCATGAGCTCAATTGCGGTGAGGTGCGCCCAGATCGGCCCCTTGTCGTCGGAGGCGCCGCGGCCGTACAGCCGATGGCGGGGCAGCGCCTCGTCAGCCACCGCGCCCAGAGCCAGCGCGGGGGCGCCCTCCTCGGCGGTGCCGGCCCGGAGGACCGGCTCGAAGGGGGAAGGCTGGAGCCACCCGACCGGCGGCGCGGGCTTGACGTCGTAGTGGCAGTAGATGAGGACGGTGCGTGCGGCCCCCGGAGCGGGAAGTG
>DATFAJ010000668.1:0-8576 GCA_035254745.1 Candidatus Methylomirabilota bacterium
CTCGAGATCCGCGGCTCGGAGCCGGTGATGAGCTTCGGCGTGCCGCCCGAGCCCCTGCCCGGCGGCCCGCCGATCGACCCCTCGCTGATGCAGGTGGGCTTCGTGCAGGGCGTGCGGGACCTGCTCCCGGTCTGGGAGCGCATCCTCGCTCCGGAGAACCTGGGCGAGGTGCTCGAGCTGAGCGATCGCCCCCTCGAGCGCTTCCGCTTCTCGGACCGGCTCTGGACCCGCGTGGTCTACGACTTCGTCCTGGCCCATCGCACCCGCGTCGTCTATCGCAGCCACGCCGCGCAGTCGCTCGCCCCGCTCTACCTCGGTCGCGCCGCCTCCGTGGTCCTCGAGACCCAGGGGCGCCCGCCGCTGGCCATCCTGCAGAGCACCGCGCGCCTCGGCGGCATGTTCGAGGAGGAGAAGCCCTACCTGGTGGACCGCTGGCGATGAAGCCCGAGCGCCGTCCCATCGTCATCGAGCACGTCCGGCCCGCGGTGGACGACGGCCGACATCCGGCCAAGCGGGTGGTGGGCGACGTGCTGACCGTCTCGGCGGACATCTTCAAGGAAGGCCACGACCTGCTGGCCGCGCGGATCCGCTACCGCACCCACGACGAGTCGGGGTGGCGGGAGACCCCGCTCCGACCGGTCGACAACGACGGCTGGGCCGGCTCGTTCCGGCTCGACGCCAACACCCGCTACGTCTACACCGTCGAGGCCTGGACCGACACCTTCGGCTCGTGGGTGGAGGAGATGCGCCGGCGGATCGCGGGCGGCCAGGCCGACCTCGCGAGCGAGATCCTGGAGGGGGCCGAGATGGTGCGGCGCGCGCAGGCCGCCGCCGGGCGCGACGCTCCCGTGCTCGGCCGGGCCCTCGACCGCCTGGCCGCCGCGCCCTCGCGCGACACGCGGCTCGACGTCCTGCTCGACGGCGAGCTCCGCGACGTCATGGCCCGCGCGGAGCCGCGGCCCGATCTCACCCGTCACGACCGCCTGCTCGAGGTCGTGGTGGACCGCCCGGAGGCGGCCTTCGCCGCGTGGTACGAGATGTTCCCGCGCTCGCAGGGCCGGGTGCCCGGCCGCCACGGGACCTTCGACGACTGCATCGAGCGGCTCCCGGACATCCGGCGCATGGGGTTCGACGTCGTCTACCTCCCGCCGATCCACCCGATCGGCCGCACCGCGCGCAAGGGCCCGGACAACGCGCTCCACGCCGGGCCCGGCGACCCGGGCAGCCCGTGGGCGATCGGCGCGCCGGAGGGCGGCCACACCGCGGTTCATCCGGAGCTCGGCACGATCGAAGACTTCCGCCGTCTCGTGAAGGCGGCCCAGGGGCTGGGGCTCGAGATCGCGCTCGACTTCGCCATCCAGTGCTCCCCCGACCACCCGTGGGTGCGCGAGCACCCCGAGTGGTTCTACCCGCGCCCGGACGGCACCATCAAGTACGCGGAGAACCCGCCCAAGAAGTACCAGGACATCTACCCGATCAACTTTGCGAGCCCGGCGTGGGCCTCGCTGTGGGACGCGCTGCTGGGCGTGGTCCGCTTCTGGATCGACCAGGGCGTGCGCACCTTCCGGGTCGACAACCCTCACACCAAGCCGCTCGACTTCTGGGCGTGGCTCATCCGGCAGGTGCAGGAGCGCGACCCGGACGTGATCTTCCTCTCCGAGGCCTTCACCCGCCCCAAGGTGATGCGGGCACTGGCCAAGGCGGGCTTCACCCAGTCCTACACCTACTTCACCTGGCGCAACTTCAAGGAGGAGCTGACCGAGTACCTGGAGGAACTCACCCGCTCGGAGATGGCGGAGTACTTCCGCGGCAACTTCTTCGTCAACACCCCCGACATCCTGCCCGAGGTGCTCCAGCGCGGCGGGCCGTCCGCCTTCCGGATGCGCGCCACCCTGGCCGCGACCCTGTCCTCGGTGTGGGGCGTCTACAGCGGGTTCGAGCTGGGCGAGGCCGCGGCCCTGCCCGGCAGCGAGGAGTACCGGGGCTCCGAGAAGTACGAGATCCGGGTGCGCGACTGGGACGCTCCCGGCAACCTCAAGGACCACATCGCCCGGCTGAACACGATCCGGCGGGAGAACCGGGCGCTGCACTCGATGGGCGGCCTCCGCTTCTACGGCGCGAGCAGCCCCCACGTGCTCTTCTACGGCAAGATGACGCCCGGGCGCGACAACGTGATCCTGACCGCGGTGAATCTCGATCCGTTCGCCACCCACGAGGCGACCCTCGAGATCCCCCTCGAGGAGATCGGCATCGCGGCCGACGAGACCTACGAGCTGCACGAGCTCCTGACCGACCAGCGCCGCCTCGTCCGCGGGGCGCGCCACACCGTCACCCTCGACCCGCGCGTCGCCTCCGCCCACGTCTACCGGCTCGGCCGCTGGCGTCGCCGGGAGCGCGACTTCGACTACTACGCGTGAAGACCTACGCTTGAAAACCTTACAAACTTCATATATCCGCTCGGCTCGCCTTCGGCTGCGCCTCGCCAGGCTACTGCCCCGGACACTCGTGGGTGGGCGGACGGACCGAACTCCCGGCCTGCGCCTGAGGCAACCGTGAGCGATCGCGACCCGCTCTGGTACAAGGACGCCGTGTTCTACGAGCTGCACGTCCGCGCGTTCAAGGACGGCAACGACGACGGCATCGGCGACTTCATCGGGCTCACCAGCCAGCTCGGCCACCTGAAGGAGTTGGGGGTCGACTGCCTCTGGCTGCTGCCCTTCTTCCGCTCGCCGCTGCGCGACGACGGCTACGACGTGGCCGACTACCGGGCCATCCACCCCGACTACGGGACCATGGCCGACTTCGACCGCTTCCTCGAGGCGGCCCACGGCCACGGCATGCGGGTCATCTCGGACCTGGTGGTCAACCACACCTCGGATCAGCACCCGTGGTTCCAGGCCGCCCGGGGCGCTCCCGACTCCCCGTACCGCGACTACTACGTCTGGAGCGACACCGACGAGCGCTACCGCGACGCGCGCATCATCTTCCTCGACACCGAGCAGTCCAACTGGACGTGGGACCCGGTGGCGAAGGCCTACTACTGGCACCGCTTCTTCCACCACCAGCCGGACCTGAACTTCGACAATCCCCAGGTCCGCCGCGAGCTGCTCGACGTCATGCGCTTCTGGCTCGACAAGGGCCTCGACGGCTTCCGCTGCGACGCGGTCCCGTACCTCTTCGAGCGCGAGGGCACGAACTGCGAGAACCTGCCCGAGACCCACGAGTTCCTGCGGGAGATCCGCCGCACCATCGACGCCCAGTACCAGGGGCGCATCCTCCTGGCCGAGGCCAACCAGTGGCCCGCCGACGTCCGCCCCTACTTCGGCGACGGCGACGAGTTCCACATGGCCTTCCACTTCCCGCTGATGCCGCGGATCTTCCTCGCCGTCCGCCACGGCGACCGGCGGCCCATCACCGACATCTTCGTGCACACCCCGGAGATCCCGCCCGCGGCCCAGTGGTGCCTCTTCCTCCGCAACCACGACGAGCTCACCCTCGAGATGGTCAGCGACGAGGAGCGGCATCATCTCTACTACGCCTACGGCTCCGACCCGCGCATGCGCCTGAACCTCGGCATCCGCCGCCGCCTCGCGCCCCTGCTCGAGAACGACCGCCGGAAGATCGAGCTGCTGACGAGCCTGCTCTTCACCCTGCCCGGCAGCCCCATCCTCTACTACGGCGACGAGATCGGGATGGGCGACAACATCTACCTCGGCGACCGCAACGGGGTCCGCACCCCGATGCAGTGGACCGGCGACCGCAACGCGGGCTTCTCCCGCGCGGACACCGCGCGCCTCTACCTGCCCCTCATCGTGGACGCGGTCTACGGCTACCAGTCGATCAACGTGGAGGCCCAGCAGCGCACCCCGTCGTCGCTGCTGAACTGGATGAAGCGCCTCATCGAGGTGCGCCGGAAGACCCGCGTGTTCGGCCGCGGCACCCTGCACTTCCTCCGTCCCGCCAACGAGAGCGTGCTGGCCCACGTGCGCGAGCACGAGGGCGAGATCCTCGTCGCGGTCCACAACCTGGCCGGCTCCGCCCAGCCGGTGGAGCTCGACCTGCGCGCGTGGCGCGGCTACACCCCGGTGGAGATGCTGGGCGACACGCGCTTCCCCACCATCGGCGACCTGCCCTACTTCATCAGCCTCGCCCCCTACGGCTACTACTGGTTCCGCCTGCAGCCGCCCCTGTCGGCCGAGCCGCTCTATGGCATCGAGGCCGCCCCGCTCTGACCCCGGCTCGATCGTCGCGCTGCTCTCGGGCCCCGGCCGCTCCGACCTCGCCCAGTACCTGGTTCGCCAGCGGTGGTTCGCGGCCAAGACCCGCGGGATCGGCGCGCTCGCGGTGCGGGACTGGGCGACGCTCGACCCAGACGGCCCGCTCGTGCTGCTGCTCCTCGACGTCGACGGCGACCGCTACCACGTCCCGATGACCGTGGCGCCCGACGCCGCCGCCGCGGGGGTGATGGCGCGGCTCGACGGCGCCGTGGTGGTGGACGCGCACGACGACCCGCGCTTCGCCCGGCGCGTCCTCGCCGCGATCGCGGCCGGGCGGCGCCTCGACGGCCGGGCCGGCCGCTTCGCCTTCCATCCCACCCCGGGCTGGGCCTTCCCGCCCGACCCCGACGCGCTCCCGGCGCGCCGCCACGCCGGCGAGCAGAGCAACACCTCGGTGATCCTGGGCGACGGGCTCGTGCTCAAGACGCTGCGCCGGCCGCAGCCCGGGCTCAACCCGGATCTCGAGATCACGCGCTTCCTCACCACCCGCACCCCGTTCCGTCACGTTCCGCGCCTGGCCGGCTGGGTCGAGTACGAGGGCGCCGACGGGCCGGCCACGCTGGCCGTGCTCCAGGAGTTCGTGGCGAACGCCGGAGACGGATGGAGGCACGTGCTCACCGGCCTTCGCGAGCGGCTCGCCGCCCCGTCCGGCCCCGGCGCTCCCGACCCGCTGGTGGAGGACGTGCGAGGCCTCGGGGCGGTCACCGGCGGCCTCCACGCGGCGCTCGCCTCCGACGATACGGATCCGGACTTCGCTCCGGAGCCGATCACCCCCGCGGACGTCGTGCGCTGGGCCGCCGACATCCGGCGCGACCTGCAGCGCGTCGGCGTGTCCGGCCTGCTGGGCGATGGCCTCGCCCCGGCCGACCCCGTGGCCCGGACCCTCCGCTCGCTCGAGGCGCTGGTCGGCACCGTGAAGATCCGGAGCCACGGCGACTACCACCTGGGCCAGGTGCTCAAGACCGGGGACGGCTTCGCGATCATCGACTTCGAGGGTGAGCCCGCGCGGCCCCTCGCGGAGCGCCGGACCAAGCAGTCGGCCCTGCGCGACGTGGCCGGGATGCTCCGCTCGCTCGACTACGCCGCGCACGCGGTCGCCTTCGGACTGCCCGCGGCCGAGCGCGAGCCGGCCCTCGTCGGGCTGACCGCGTGGGAGACCATGGCCCGGCGCGCCTTCCTGCAGGGCTACCGGAGCATCGCGGGCGCGAGCCCCGTGGCGCTGATCCCGCCGTCGGAGCACGCGCTGATCGAGGCCTGCGGGGCCTTCGAGCTCGAGAAGGCCTGCTACGAGCTCCGCTACGAGCGCGACAACCGGCCGGACTGGGTGGCCATCCCGCTGGCCGGCATCCGGCGGATCCTGCTCACACCGGGACGAGGGTGACGCCCCGCTCGTCCAGCCACTCCGCCACCTTCCTCCAGAGGTTCGGCTCCCGCTCGCGCCAGGCTTCCACGCCCGCCGCGGGGACGACCTTGTAGGGTCCCTCCTCCCGCAGCACCGACTCCACGATCGCAGCCAGGCCGCTATCGGCGGCCCGGCATTCTCCCAGCAGATCCTCGGCTCGACCGACCATGGGCCGGCGGGATCGCAAAGCGCGTGCCAGCGGGGAAACTCCCTCGTACGCGGCGTATCCCGCCCTCCAGCGCGGGATCGAGGCGGTTCTACCCGGTAGTCCTGACCGGATCGCGACGGGCCGCGTGTCCGCTGACGTGGGATCGCGTGACATCTGCCGGGGATACAGGCGGTTTGCCCGTACCCGCATCGGTGGCACGTGGCGTGCGTACACAGCCTCCCGACGGAAGACATCCATACTCGAACGCTCGATACCCGAGGAGGGCGACCTCATGCTGTGGACGATCTTCGTGATCCTGCTCGTGCTGTGGGCGGTGGGAATGGTCAGCTCGTATACCCTGGGCGGCTTCATCCACCTGCTGCTGCTCATCGCGATCGCGGTGGTCCTGATCCGCATCATCCAGGGCAGACGCCCCGTATAGGAGCCCGGCCGGCATGAACTACAAGGTCCAGGAGCATCTCAAGCCCAAGGCGCTGACCGGCATCTCGGACGATCAGATCGCGCAGCACTGGGCGCTGTACGAAGGCTACGTGAAGAACGCCAACCGCCTGCTCGAGGCCACCGCCAAGGCCGACGCCGGCTCACCCGCATGGGCCGAGCCGAGGCGGCGGCTGGGCTTCGAGCTGGACGGGCTCGTGCTGCACGAGTACTACTTCGGCAACCTCGCGTCCGGCTCGAAGCTCTCCCCCGGCAGCGACCTCGCCTCCGACGCGGGGGCGGCCTGGGGCACGGTCGGCGCGTGGCGGGAGGACTTCGCCCGGACCGCCGGCATGCGCGGAGTGGGCTGGGCCATCCTCTACCACGATCCCGCCACCGGCGGGCTGTTCAACTGCTGGATCTCGAGCCACGAGCAGGGCCATCCGGCCGGGTTCCACCCGGTCCTGGTGCTGGACGTCTTCGAGCACGCGTTCATGGTCGACTACGGAGCGAGCGGCCGCGCCGATTACATCGCGGCCTTCCTCGACAACGTCAACTGGGAAGTCGTCGAGCAGCGCTACAAGGACAGCAAAGCCGGGCGCTACACCGCCCGCTTCTGAGAGAGGCCTCATGAAAAGCGGACTCCTCGTCATCGCCATCCTTCTGATCGCCATCGGCGTAGTGTCGCTCGCCTACCAGGGCATCACCTATACCACTCGCGAGAAGGTCCTCGAGGTCGGCCCCATCAAGGCGACCAAGGAGAAGGAGCAGACGATCCCGCTGCCCCCGATCCTGGGCGGGCTGGCCCTCGCGGGCGGCGTGGTCCTCCTCGTGGCCGGAGCGCGGCGCTAGCCTCACCTCCGGCCTTCCCTTCACCGGAGCCGGCGCGCTCGGGCGCTCCGTCCGGTGTCGACCGCGGGCGCGGTCCCTTCTCGGCCGCGCCCGCGGTGCTTCACCACGCGGAGTCTTTCGTGGCACACTGGCGGGCCGTGAGCCCTCCGGCCCCGAAGTTGCCGCGTGAGTTCTACACCCACCCCGACGTGGTCACCGTCGCCCGGCGCCTCCTCGGCCAGCTTCTGGTGGTGCCCACTCGGACCGGGCGGGTCTCGGGGATCATCGTGGAGACCGAGGCCTACCGCGGCCCCGAGGACCGCGCCTCGCACGCCTACGGCGGCCGCCGGACGCTCCGCACCGAGACCATGTACGCCCGCGGCGGCACCGCGTACGTGTACTTCGTCTACGGCATGTACCACCAGTTCAACGTGGTCACCGACGTGGCCGACGTTCCGCACGCGGTGCTGATCCGAGCGCTCGAGCCGGTGGAGGGGCTGGCCCTCATGCGGCGGCGCCGCGGCGGCGGCGCGCTCCGCGCCCTGACCAGCGGCCCGGGGAAGCTCTGCATCGCGCTCGGCATCGACCGCCGCCACGACCGTGCCGACCTGCTCGGCGACCGCGTCTGGATCGAGGCGCGCCCGCCGGTGCCCGCGCGGGCCATCGCGGCGGGACCGCGCGTCGGCATCGACTACGCGGAGGCGTGGGTGGACCGCCCGTGGCGCTTCTGGCTCCGCGACAACCGGTTCGTGAGCCGCGGCCGCGCCGCCCGCGACTAGTGGTAAGCTTCGGGCGATCCGAGCCACCCGACAGGAGGGCACGCCTTGGCACTGACCGCGACCGTCTACCACGTCGATCTGACCCGCGGAACCATCGAGACCAGGACGCTGCCGGAGGATGTCTACCGCAAGTACCCCGGCGGCAGCGCGCTGGCCGCCTATCTGGTGCTCCAGGCCATCCCGGTCGGCGCCGACCCGCTCGGCCCCGACAACGTGCTGGCGATGGCGGTGAGCCCGCTCACCGGGCTCGCGATCTCCGGGCAGAGCCGCATGACCGCCTGCGCCCGCTCGCCCCTCACGGGAGCGATCGGCGACAGCCAGTGCGGCGGCTTCTTCCCGGCCGAGATGCGCGCGGCGGGCGCCGACGCCTTCGTCTTCACCGGGCAGTCGCCGGAGCCGGTGTACCTCTGGCTCCAGGATGGGCACGCTGAGCTGCGCCCGGCGAAGCACCTGTGGGGCAAGGTGACCGCCGACGTCGATCGCCTCCTCAAGGCGGAGGTCGGCGACCCCAAGGTCGAGGTCGCGCAGATCGGGCCCGCGGGCGAGAACCTGGTGCGCTTCGCGTGCATCGCCAACGACCTGAACGAGGTGGCGGGCCGGACCGGGATGGGCGCCGTCATGGGGTCCAAGCGACTCAAGGCCATCGCCGTCCGCGGGAAGATCCCGGTGAAGATTGCCGACCCGTCAGGGCTCCAGGCGAT
>DATFAJ010000669.1:0-3534 GCA_035254745.1 Candidatus Methylomirabilota bacterium
GACGCCTGGCGGCGCTTCTGGGAGCCCACGCCCGCGCCGGGCTACCACGACCTCTTCGCGATGAAGAAGCTCGGGGTGGCCCGCATCGAGGGCGACCTGGTGCCGCTCATGGCCAATCTCCGCTACGTCAAGGACGTCGTCGCCGCGCCGCGGCGGCAGGCGGGGGCCTGAGTGGCCGGGCCCGTGTTCGAGCCGATCCGGGGCGGCTACGTCCACCTGTCGCTCGGAGGCCGGTCGCACCGCGTGTACTTCGAGGAGGCCGGCCAAGGGATTCCGCTCGTGTGCCTGCACACCGCGGGCGCGGACGGCCGGCAATTCCGCCATCTCCTGAACGACCCCGCGGTCACGCGGCACTTCCGCGTGCTGGCCTTCGACATGCCCTGGCACGGCAAGTCGCTGCCGCCGGCGGGCTGGCAGGACGAGGAGTACCGCCTCACCACCGAGGGCTACGTCGACCTGATCCTCGCGTTCTGCGCGGGTCTCGGCCTCGAGCGCCCGGTCGTGCTCGGCTGCTCGATCGGCGGCAAGATCGTGCTCGAGCTGGCCCGCGCGCATCCCGAGCGGTTCCGGGCCCTGATCGGCCTCGAGTCGGCCGCCTACCAGCCGCCGTGGTACGACGACACCGGCTGGCTGCATCGCCCCGACGTGCACGGCGGCGAGCTCTGCGGGGCGCTCATGTCGGGCCTCATCGCCCCGCAGAGCCCGGACGAGACGCGCTGGGAGACGCTCTGGGGCTACATGCAGGGCGGCCCCGGCGTCTTCAAGGGCGACCTCCACTTCTACCGGGTCGACGGCGACTTCCGGGACCGCGTGGGCCAGATCGACACCACGCGCTGCCCGCTCTACCTGCTCACCGGCGAGTACGACTTTTCGTGCACGCCGGAGGACACGCGCCTCACCGCCCTAAAGATCCCGGGCGCCCGCTTCACGGTGATGACCGAGATCGGCCACTTCCCGATGGCCGAGAACCCCGTCCAGTTCCGCCGCTACCTGCTGCCGGTCCTCGACGAGATTCGCGCCGCCTCCGGCTGACGCGAGCCCGCGCCTCACGCCGCGCCGCCGATCAACCGCAGAATCGCCGCGTCCGCCCGCACCGCCTCGGGCGGGCCGCCGAAGATGATCTCGCCCCGCTCGATCACGTAGAGCCGGGTGGCGAAGGCGGGCACGTGGTGGATGTTCGACTCGGCGAGCAGGATCGAGTGGCCGCGCTGGGTGATCTCGGCGAGCCCCTGGCTCACGGTGGGGATGATCGCGGGCGAGAGCCCCTCGAAGGGCTCGTCCAGCAGCAGCATGGCCGGATCGAGGGCCAGCGCGCGCGCCACCGAGAGCATCTTGCGCTCACCACCGCTCATCTCGGGCCCCTTGCGCGCCGCGTACTTCCGGAGGACCGGGAACACCTCGTAGGCCCGCTCGATGCGCTCGGCGGCGGGCCGGCCTCCCGGGCGCGTCCAGGTCGCGATCTCGATGTTCTCGGCCACCGTGAGGTCCGGGAAGATCCCGCTGTCCTCGGGGGCGAAGGCGAGCCCGCGTCGCGCGATCTCGTGGGTGTGCCGGCGGTGGATCTCCTCGCCCTGGAACAGGATGCGCCCGGCGCGCGGGCGCAGGTAGCCCATGATCGCGCGGAGGGTGGTCGACTTGCCGGCCCCGTTGCGGCCCACCAGGCAGACCACCTCGCGATCGTTCACCTCGAGCGAGAGTCGGCGGAGAATGTGGCTCGACTCGATGAAGACGTCGACCGCCTCGACCCTCAGCACGACGCCCTCCGGCCGATCACCATGTCCACGACCCGCGCGTCGGCGCGGATCACGGCGGGAGCCGCGTCGGCCAGCACCTTTCCCTGGTGCAGCGCGATGATCCGATCCGAGTACGCGAAGACGATGTCCATGTCGTGCTCGACCTGGATGATGGCCTTGAGGCCCATCTGCCGGGCCGCGCCGACCAGGATCTCCATGACCGCGTGCTTGTCGGCGGTGCTCACCCCGCTCGTCGGCTCATCCAGCAGGATGATCTCGGGACGGAGAGTGAAGGCGGAGGCCACGTCCAGGAGCTTCTTGTCGCCCTGAGGCAGAGCGCGCGCGCGTGTGTGGGCCCGGTCGGCCAGGCCGAAGAGCCCCGCCACCTCGATCGCCTCGGCCTGTACCCGGCGGTCGGCCTGGAGCGAGGCGAAGAGCCGGCCGCCGCGGCCGAGCCGCGAGACCACCGCGGCCTGGAGCGTCTCCAGCACGGTCAGGTCCGGGAAGATCTGGACGAGCTGGAAGCTCCGGGCCATGCCGAGCCGCGCGAGGGCCACCGGCCCGATGCCGCCGATGTCGCGGCCCTTGAAGCGCACGCGGCCCTCGGTGGGGGGGAGGACTCCGGTGAGCAGGTTGATCAGGGTCGACTTGCCGGCGCCGTTGGGCCCGATGATCGAGACGAACTCGCCGGCGCGCACCGCGAGACTCACCCCGTCGAGGGCCACGTAGGCTCCGTAGCGCTTCCGGAGATCCTGCGCCTCCAGGATCATCCGCGCGAGACCTCGACCGGCCCCCGGCGACGCGTGAAGAGGCCCATGAGCCCGCCCGGCGCGAAGATCACGACGAACGCGAGCACCGCGCCGAAGATCAGCCGCCAGTAGGGAAAGACCGACATCACGGTGTCCTGCAGGAAGATGAACGCGAAGGCGCCCAGCAGGGGCCCGAAGAAGGACGAGAAGCCGCCGAGCAGGACCATGAACACCACGTTGCCGGAGTGAGTCCAGTAGGCGAGCGTCGGGTCCACGTTGCCGGTGGGCGGCGCGAGCAGGGCCCCACCCACCGCGCCGTACACCGCCGAGATCATGAACGCGTACCACCGGTAGCGCGGCACGCTCACCCCCAGGCTCTCCGCCTTGAGCGGGTTGTCGCGGATGGTCTTGAGACAGAGCCCGAAGGGCGAGGCGACGATGCGCCACATCAGGAGCGTGGCCAGGGCGAGCACCCCGAGCGAGAAGTAGTAGTAGGGCCCGACGAGGTATGCGGTCTTGTTGAAGCCAGCCCACTCGCTGCCGAGGAGGTAGGGGCGGAGCATCCGCATGCCCTCGTCGCCGCCGGTCAGCCGGTAGAACTTGAGCAGGAAGGTGTAGAAGACCATGCCGAAGGCCAGCGTCAGCATGCCGAAGTAGATCTTGACGTAGCGCACGCAGAGCGCGCCCACCGGGGCGGCCACGGTCGCGGCGGCGAGCGCGGCCGCGGCCAGGATCAGCTCCATGTGCCGCACCCCGAGCTTGGTGGTCAGCACCGCGCCGGTGTAGGCCCCGATGCCGATGAAGAGCGCGTGGCCGAACGAGACCAGTCCTGCGTGGCCGAACAGCAGGTTGAGCCCCAGCAGGACCACCGCGTAGGCCATGAAGGGCAGCATGAGCAGGACGTGATACGGCGGCGCCACCCACGGGAGCGCCAGGACCCCGACGGACACGACTGCCAGGACCGCGCGGGCCCTCACGCCGCCGCCCCGCCGAAGAGGCCGCGCGGCCGCAACAGCAGCACCGCGATCACGATCAGGTAGATGAGGAGCATC
>DATFAJ010000670.1:0-2233 GCA_035254745.1 Candidatus Methylomirabilota bacterium
TGGTTCAGCCGCTTGGCGTCGACCGTCTCGCTGAGCCGCGTGTAGCCCGCGATGTCGAGGAACAGCACCGAGACCTCCTCGTTGCGCTTCTCGAGGCTGGTCGCGGTGGGATCCCGCTCGAGGAGCTCCTTGACCGCGTCCGGCACGAACTTCGAGAGCTCCCCCTTGAGCTGCTCGAGCACCTCGAGCCGCCGCTGCGAGGCCTGCAGGCTCTCGAGCGCGGTGGCCAGCTCGGTGTTGCGCGCGGCGAGATCCTGCCGGGCGCGGGCCAGGTGCTCGGTCATGTCGTTCAGCGCGCCGCCGAGGTCGCCGACCTCGTCGCCGGAGCCGGCCCGCGCCCGCACCGCGAAGTCGCCCTCGCCGATGCGCCGGGCCACCCGGGCCAGCTCGTGGATCGGCCGGACCACCACGTAGCGCATCGCCACCGCCAGCACCACCGCCGCCGCCACGATCGTCATGAGGCCGATCATGATCTGGCGGTTGCGCTGCAGCCGCACCTCCGCCATGACCGGCTCCATCGAGGTGGCGACCTGGATGACGGCCCGCACCTTGTGGTCCGTGCCGTGGCACCCCTGGCAGCGCTCCCGGTTCTCGATCGGCTGGTAGAGGGTGAAGGTGGTCGCGCCGTCGCGCGACTCGAGCGCCTCCTGCGCCTGGAGGGTCTCGAGCGCGCGGGTGAAGAGCGGGCCGGCCATGGTGCGGCCCGGATCGCGGCGCATCTTCTCGATCGAGGCCATGACGCCCTTGGGCAGCTCCGCCTCCTTGGAGACCTCGCGCAGGGTGGCGAGGTCGGTGAAGGCCTCGACCCCGTTGCGGCGGTAGACCACGAGCCCGGTGACGAGCTTCGAGCCGCGCAGGTCGTCGATGAGGCCGCGGGTGATGTCGGGCCGCTCGGAGAGCATCGCGGTCTCGATGCTCGCCACCAGGGTGCCGATCAGCTGCCGCGCCGCGATCTTGTTCTGCTCCACCAGCAGCATGCTCTCCCGCTGGATGGTCAGGATCGTCGCGACCCCGAAGCCGACCACGAGCACCAGGACGATCACCACCGTGATCTTGGCGGTCAGGCGCGCGCGCGGGCCCCGCACCGTCACACCCGCGCGGCGCGGCCGGCCCAGTACGGCTCGCGGAGCTGTCGCTTGAGCAGCTTGCCCGCCGCGTCGCGCGGGAAGACGTCGTGGAAGGAGATCTCGCGGGGCACCTTGTAGCCCGCCATGTGCTGGCGGCAGAAGGCGGTGATCTCCTCGGGAGTGAGCGTCTCTCCCGGGCGCACGTGCAGGGCCGCGTGCACCCGCTCGCCCCACTCGTCGTCGGGCACGCCGAACACCGCCGCGTCGAGCACCTTGGGATGCCGGTGCAGCACGTCCTCGATCTCGGCGGGATAGATGTTGACCCCCGCCGAGATGATCATGTCGCGCTTGCGGTCGCAGATGTGGTAGAAGCCGTCCGCGTCCACGTAGGCCACGTCGCCCACCGTGTACCACTCGCCCCGCTGCATCCGGGCCGTCGCCTCGGGGTCGCGATAGTACTCGTCGAGCAGCCCGGGGCATCGCCGCACGTAGAGCTCTCCCGGCGCGCCCACCGGCACCGGGCGGCCGTCGTCGTCGAGGAGGGCGATCTCCTTTCCGGGGGCGGCCCGGCCGCACGAGCCGGGCTTCCGGAGCACGTCCTCCGGGCGGAGGATCGTGTTCACCCCGAGCTCGCTCGAGCCGTAGAACTCGTAGAGCGCCGGCCCGAAGTACGCCACCACCGCCTCTTTGACGCTCATCGGGCAGGGCGCCGCGGCCATGATGATTGTGCGCATCGACGACACGTCGTAGCGGGCCCGCACCGCGGCGGGCAGGTCGACGATGCGCTTGAGCAGGGTCGGCGCCATGAAGGTGCTGCTGCACCGGTGACGCGCGATCTGGGCCAGCGCCTGCTCGGGATCGAATCTGGGCATGATGACGACGGTGGCACCGACCAGGTGCGCGTAGAGGGCGAGGCCGCCCGGCGCGGAGTGGTACATGGGCCCCGCCACCAGGTGGACGTGGCTGGGGTCGAGCAGGTCCATCGCCCGCAGGGTGTCCATCAGGTCTTGCGGGTTCATGCCCCGGCGCAGGGCGCCCTTGGGCCGCCCGGTGGTGCCGCCGGTGTAGATGATGGACGCCCCGAAGCCCGCGCCGCTCGGGGGCTCCACCGGATCGGGCCGGCCGTCGGCCAGCAGGTCGTCGAGGTGGACCGCCCAGGGACGCCG
>DATFAJ010000671.1:0-3193 GCA_035254745.1 Candidatus Methylomirabilota bacterium
ATGGAAGGATTCACCCGGGCCGCCACGACCATGGAGAACGACTGCATGTGCACCGGCAGGATGCCAAGCACTCCCACCCCCCGGAGCGCATCGAGCGCGATGATGCGCGACGGACGTTCCGGCATCGCGCTCGGCTCCGGACGGATGAACGGGCGGCCGCTACGCGGCGCCCGGCGTGATCACCGTCTTCGCCCCGCGGCCGGCCGCGGCGTGGGCGAAGGCCTCCTCGATGCGCTCGAGCGGGAACTTCGCGCCGATCAGCCGCTTCACCCCGAGCTTCGGCAGGAGCGCGAGGGCCCGGCGGAAGGCGGTCCCGCGGCCGTACGCGCCGTGGATGCGGATCTCGCGGAAGTGCGCGTCGAAGAGATCGATCGGCATCCGGCTGCCCTTCGGGTTCACCCCGACCAGCTGCAGGACGCCGGTGGGCTTCACCATCCCGAACGCCTCCGCGACCAGCTCGGGCTTGCCCACCGCCTCGCACACCACCTCCGCACCGCGCCCGCCGGTGAGCGCCATCACGCGCTCGGGCAGGCTCTCACGAGTTGGATCGACGACCACGCGCGCGCCGAGCTTCCGGGCGAGCGCCCGCCGCTCCTCGAGCGGATCGGAGAGGATCAGGCGCGCGGCACCCCGGCGGCGGGCCAGCACCATGGTGAGGAGCCCCATGATGCCGCCGCCCATGACCACCACGGTGGCGCCGCGCGGCATCGTGAACATCTCGAGCCCGGAGAGGCAGCACGAGGCCGGCTCGGCGAGCGCGGCGGTGACCGCATCGAGCCCCTTCGGCAGCGGATGCACGCAGTGGGCGGGAAGCATGGCCCGCTCCGCGAAGCCGCCCACGCGGGTGGCCTTCGCGCACTGGCTGGTCCGGCCCTGCTCGCAGGGCAGGCACGCTCCGCATCCGTAGGAGGGCTCGCACGCGACGGCCCGGCCGACGAGTCGCCGGCTGACGCCGCGGCCGACCTCCCGCACCACGCCCGAGTACTCGTGGCCCATCACCATCGGCGGCGTCCACGGGAAGAGGCCCTGGGTGGCGTGCACGTCGGTGCCGCAGATGCCGGCCGCGGTCACGTCCACCACCACCTGGCCCGGACCGGCGACCGGGTCCGGGACCTCGTCGAGGCTGAACCGGCTCCCGCCGCGCCAGGTGGCGACCTTCACGTCCGGGGCGTGGTCGCGTGCTGCGAGAACTTCGGCATCACCTCGGTCGCGAGCAGCTCCATCGAGCGCCGCCAGAGCGCCGGGCGGTCCCAGTCGTGCCCGCCCATGAGCAGGGTGCCGAAGTGGCCGGTCTCCTCGCGCAGGGCCACCAGCTGCTCGAGCACGCGGCGGGGGCTGCCCGCGATGACGAGGGCGCGCTTGATCATGTCCTCGGTCAGGTCCTCGTCGGGGATCAGCAGGTCGGGCTTGAGCATGAACAGGGCCTTGCGGCCCTTGGAGAAGCTGTGGTGGAAGAAGTGGTAGTAGAACGAGAGCCCGTTGTCCGGGTCCGCGAGGTACTCCTCCGCCTCCGCATCGGTCTCGGTCACCAGCACGCTGCGCGAGACCCGCCAGATGTCGGGGTCCGGCCGACGCCCGGCCCGCTCGCAGCCCTCCACGTACTTCTCCCAGTGGCCGCGGAGGTAGCGCCGGTGGAAGAACTGGCCCGAGATCGGGATCCAGCCGCGCTCGCCCGCGGTGGCCGCGCTGTTCGAGTTGGGGGTGAGCAGCGACAGGGCGATGGGCGGGTGCGGCTTCTGGTAGGGCCGCGGCACGTAGCCCACCTTGAACTCGGGCCAGATGCCGTTGGTGAGCGAGATCTTCCAGAAGCGCCCGTCGATCTCGTAGGGCGGGTCCTGGCTCCACAGCTTGAGCACCGTCTCGATGGACTCGACGACCATCTGCGGGCGCAGCTCGGCCTGGCCCACGTCGAACATCTCCAGGTCGCTGACCAGGCCGCCGGGACCGATGCCCATGATGAAGCGGCCGCGGCACAGCTGGTCGAACATGGCCGCGTGGGCGGCCACGGTGGCCGGATGCAGCTGGGGCAGGTTGATGACCCCGGTCCCGAAGCGGATCTGGGTGGTGCGCGGGATCAGGGTGGCGAAGAAGATGAGGGGCGAGGTGATGCGCTCGCTCCACGACGAGAAATGCTCGCCCACGAAGGCCTCGGTGAAGCCGAGCCGGTCGGCCAGGACGATGGCCTCCTGGTCCTCCTCGAGGATGGCGGTGTAGTCGCGATCCGGGTGGTGGAACGGCATGGTGAACATGCCGAGCTTGACCGTCATCGAGGCCTCCGTGGGCGCATGGATCCGCCCGCTACTTCTTGGCGCGGGCTTCGAGCAGGAGCTTCACCTCGGCGGCGGCGGCGCGCCAGAGCGCCCCACCCGGCTTGTCGTACTCGGCCTGCACCTGCTTGCGGAACTCGTTCATCGCCGCGTCCTGCTGCTCCTTGGACGCGCCCTGCGGCACCGCGCCCAGCGTGCGGGCCCGGATCGCGGTCGCGGCCCCGGTCGCGCCGTGTGCGCGCTCCATCCAGCGGCCGATCTCGTTCCAGTCCTTGTCGAAGAACACCACCACCGGGATCGACTGGTAGCCGTTGTTGAGGAAGGTGTCGCGCAGGTCCGGGACCTGGTCGCGGAAGAACACCCGCAGCTCGGCGCCGGGCATCGCCTCGACGATGTGGGCGATCAGGGGCGAGTTGCGGTGCACGTCGCCGCACCAGTTCTCGGCGAGCATCATGACGAACTTGACACCGGTCACGCTGCCGAAGAACTTCTGCTCTTCGTCGGTGAGCTTGGAGTTCGCGTAGTTCTGCTCGGTGCGGGCCCGGGTGTCGCCCATCTGGGCCATGTAGTCCTTCCAGGTCAGCCCGGTGGCAAAGCGCTTCGCGTCGAGGGGAATCGTCAGCTGAGCCATGTCGTCCTCGCTTCGGTGAGAGTGATGGGTTTGGGGCTTCTGCCTGCTGCTCACTGGTCTACTGCAACTGCCTGGCACTCGTTGGTCTACTG
Organism: Candidatus Methylomirabilota bacterium; assembly: GCA_035254745.1. Classification (GTDB taxonomy): domain Bacteria; phylum Methylomirabilota; class Methylomirabilia; order Rokubacteriales; family CSP1-6; genus CAMLFJ01. The sequence goes on from DATFAJ010000671.1 coordinate 2,991, forward strand.
CTACTGCCTGGCACTCGTTGGTCTACTGCTACTGCCTGGCACTCGTTGGTCTACTGCTACTGCCTTTCACTACATTTCTGATTGGTCGCCTCGCCTGCGGCTTCGGCTCCCCCTTCCATGGCCGCCAGCAGCATCACTTCGGCTCCGTCCCGGAGGGGGGTGGCCCGCTCGGCCAGCTCGCCGTCCACCGCCGCGGTCAGGTC
>DATFAJ010000672.1:0-2356 GCA_035254745.1 Candidatus Methylomirabilota bacterium
AGACGCGCATCAGGCCGGGCCGGCCGCACCCACGCCGAGGGCCGCCGCGATCTTCTGGAGCTGGCCGGCGTGATCCAAGTCGTGCAGGCGGGTGAAGAGCAGGGTCTCCCGCCAGGAGAGCGGCCCGAACATCGGGTGCTCGATCCGCCGGTCCGCGGCCGCGGCGGGGTCCGCGGCCAGCACCTCCGCGAAGAGGGCGTCGCGCTGCCGGGCCAGGGTCTCGTACCAGGCCTGGGCGGTCCGAAGCGGGGCGCCTTCCACCTCGCCCCTGGTCGGCCGCGGTGCGGGCGGGCGGCCCGCGAGCGCGTCGCGGATGCCGCCGCCGAAGTAGCCGTCGGCCGCCACCACGTGCGCCATCACCTCGTTGCCGCTCCACTCCTCGGGCGCGGGGCGCTCCGCGAACCGCGCGGGCGGCACCGCGACCGCCGCCGCGCGCAGATCGGCCATCGCCGCCTGCACCTTCTCGACGATGGCGGCCGGCGTCAGCTTCGCGCCCTGGGCCACCAGGTAGCTCCGGATCCGCGCCTGCTCCTCGTTCATCGCGCCCTGGACTCTATCAGATGGGGTCAGGTCTTACATTCCGACATTCTTGGCGCTTGGCGACTCACGAGGCCGTCTGGAAAATGTCGGAATGTAAGACCTGACCCCGTCAGAGGGCGATGGCGTCGAAGAAGGCGCCGATCACGCGCTGGACCTCGGCGCGGTGGGTGCGGTTCGGGAAGTGGGGGCCGCCCTCGACCACGTGCAGGCGGGCGCCGGGGATCGCCTCGGCCACCCGGCGGGACATGGCCACCGTGGGGAAGCTGTCCTCCGAGCCCGCGATCACCTGCACCGGGCAGCGGATGCGGCGGCAGTCGTCGAGCCACTCCGTGCGGCTGTAGGTCTCGTCGAGCAGGGCCAGGAGCGAGGGCACCGAGTGGCGGCCGAGGGCGTCGGTGAGCGCGCCGTAGCGGTCCGGCCGCGCCTTGAGCCGGGCCAGCGCCTCCTCCCCCATGCGCAGGCGCACGTTGGCGTCGAAGTACTCCGCGAAGCGCCCCGCCTCGACCAGCGGGCGGTGGCGCGCCCACCACGCCTTGTCCTCCGCGGTCGGCTCGAACGGGGGCCCGCTGATCGACACCACCGCCCGCGCCCGCTCGGGCGCGTGGGCCGCGATCCAGAGCGAGAGCGCGCCGCCCATCGAGGCCCCGCCCCACACCGCCTCGCGGATCGCGAGGGCGTCGACCCAGCGCAGGAGGTCCTCGGCCTTGCGCGCGTAGGTGTAGTCCGCCACCCGCTCGAAGCGCGTGGAGAGGCCGTGCCCGCGCGTGTCCGGGAACAGGGCCCGCACCCGGTCGAAGAACGGCTCCAGATCCGGCACCATGACCGACGAGTCCTCGACCGAGCCCCCGTGGATCCAGATCACCACCGGCGGGGCGACGGCGGCATTCGAGTGGAGCCCGGCCTCCCGCCAGTGCAGGCGGACGCCGGTCGGCAGGTCGACCTCAGGCAGGGCCCATCCTCTTCTCCAGGTGGCGCGCGTAGCGGGACATGGAGTACGTGCACACCCAGTAGACGACCGCGATGAAGAGATAGATCGGGAACGGGCGGATCTCGCGGTTGTTGACGACCTGGGCGGCCTTGGTCAGGTCCATGAAGCCGATGATGGAGGCGAGCGAGGTGTCCTTGAACAGCACGATGAATTGGGTCACCAGCGACGGGATCATGTTCTTGAGCGCCTGCGGCAGGATGACGAAGCGCATGCCCTGCGCGCCGGAAAGCCCGAGCGCGGTGCCCGCCTCCACCTGCCCCCGCGGCACCGACTGGATGCCCGCGCGCACGATCTCGCCCAGGTACGCGGCCTCGAAGATCACGAAGGCGGCCAGCGCGACCCCGAACTCGGGAATCGCGGTGTGGAGCACGATCGGCATGATGAACCACATCCAGAAGATCACCATGACCAGCGGGACGCCCCGGAAGAACTCCACGTAGAGCACGGCCGGCATGCGGATCCACCACCGCGGGGCGAGCCGGGCGATGCCGATGAAGATGCCGAGGAGGAAGCCCAGCACGATCGACGGGATGGCCAGGCGGAGGGTGCCGCCCACGAAGTTGCCGATGCCCAGGAAGCCCTGGAGTATCAGGAACGGGAAGTTCCGCCAGATGACGTCCAGATCGAGCATGGCTAGCGCCGCTGCCGCCCGCCCACGATGAGGCCGGGGATGGCGGTGCGCCGCTCCACCCACGACATGATCGTGGCGATCGAGACGCACAGGATCAGGTAGATCACGGTCCCCGCGGTTAGCGCCTCGATGGCCTTGGCGGTGTAGGTCTCGATCTGGCGCGTCTGGAAGGTGAGCTCGGCCACGCTGATGGTCAG
>DATFAJ010000673.1:0-15026 GCA_035254745.1 Candidatus Methylomirabilota bacterium
AGGTGTGGGACGACGATCGCTGGACGATCTACCAGCGCGAGCAGGCCGGTCCGTTCGACGACCTGCGGGCCCGCCTCGCCGAGAAGGGCGTCTAGATGCGCCGCCGCGAGCGCAACGACCGCGACGCACGCGGACGGGATGACCGCGGAATCCGTGAACGACAGGACCGTGAGATACATGAACGGCATGACCGCGAGGCAGTGGCGGGGCGAGGTGAAGCCGAAGGCGAGCCGAGCGCATTCGAACGAGGAGTTTCCGGTGGCAGCCGGAGCGAGCCCGTACACGCAACGGGAATGCATGAAGCAGAGCACGTACCGGTGCTCTCCGACGAAGTGACGTTTCTCCTGCGCCCCCGCCGCGGGGGCTGGGTGGTGGACGGGACGATCGGCATGGGCGGCCACGCCGAGCAGCTGCTCGAGACCGCGGGCGGCGACACGCGCCTGCTCGGCATCGACCGCGATCCCGAGGCGCTCGCGCGCGCCGCGCGGCGGCTCGCGCGCTTCGGCGCGCGCGTGGTGCTCCGGCACGGCAGCTTCCGCCACATCGGCGCGCTCGCGACGGGGGCGGGAGTCGAGCGCGCCGCCGCGGTGCTCCTCGATCTCGGGCTCTCGTCCTACCAGCTCGACGAGTCCGGCCGCGGGTTCTCCTTCCAGGGCGAGGAGCCGCTCGACATGCGGTTCGATCCGACCGCGGGCGTGACCGCGGCCGATCTGCTGGGGCGCCTCTCCGCGGAGGAGATCGCGCACCTGCTCGCGGAGCTGGGCGAGGAGCGGCACGCCCGGCGGATCGCGCGCGTGCTGGTCGAGCAGCGTCGGCGCGCCCCGCTGCGCACCGCCGCCGACCTGGTCTCGGTGGTCAAGCGCGCGGTCCCGCGCGCCGCCTGGTCCAAGCGTACTCACGTGGCCACCCGCACCTTCCAGGCGGTGCGGATGGCCGTCAACGACGAGCCCGGCGCCCTCGCCGAGGCGCTGCCGCAGGCGGCCGCGCTCCTCGAGGCGGGCGGCCGGCTCGGCGTCATCTCCTTCCACTCCGGTGAGGACCGGGTCGTCAAGCGCGCGTTCCGCTCGCTGGCGGGTCGAGGCTTCGTCGAGCTCGAGCCCGCTCCGGTGATCGCGGGCCGCGAGGAGACGGCGTACAACCCGCGGGCCCGCAGCGCCAAGCTGCGCGTGCTCGCGCGGCAGGAGGCGGCATGAGCAGTCGAGTCGCGACGTCGCGCGCACCGCAGTCACACTGGGGCTCCCAGCATCGCGCCCGCCAGCCGGAGGCGGTGCGGCGTCATCGCGTGAGCGATCGGCGCCGGCTTCGGTCCATGGCCGCGGCGGTGCTCGGCGCGGGGCTCGCGGTGCTGATCGTGCTGGGGGTGGTGGGCCTGCGCGTACAGCAGGTGCGCCTGTCCTATCGTCTCGACGCGCTCCGGCAGAGCCGCGCCGAGCTGGAGGAGACCAACCGGCGGCTGCGGGTCGAGATGGCCACCCTCAAGTCGCTCTCGCGCATCGAGGGCAAGGCCCGCGCCGAGCTCGGCATGGTGGCCCCGGGCCGCGACCAGGTGCGGCTCGCGCGCGAGTTCGTGCAATCGGGCGGGGGCTCCGCCGCCCTCGACCGGCGCGCGGTGGTGGCCGATCGCTGGGTGTCCCGGAGCGTCGGGGTCCAATAGCGTGACTCCATGACCGAGCTGCGGGCCGAGGGCCTTCGAAGCCGGACGCTGATCTTCGCGGCGTGCCTGGCCTGCGCCTTCGCCATCCTGCTCGGCCGGCTGACCTATCTCCAGATCCTCAAGCACGACGAGTACGCGCGGCTGGCCGAGAACCAGCACGCCAAGACGGTGCCGCTCCGCCCCAAGCGCGGCCCGATCCTGGACCGCACCGGGCAGGCCCTCGCGGTCTCCTCGCGCGCCGACACCCTCTACGTCACGCCCTCCAAGGTCGAGGACGCTCCGCGCCTGGCCGGGCGCCTCGCGGTGATCCTGGGCGAGCCGGTCCGCGACGTGCTCCGCCGGCTCACGGTGGCGAAGAAGTTCGCGCCGGTGCGGCGCCGCCTCCCTCCGGACACGGCGCGCGCGATCCGCGATCTCAAGGATCCCTCCCTCGCCCTGGTGGAGGACAGCCTGCGCCTCTACCCGAACCGCGAGCTGGCCGCCCAGCTCGTCGGCTTCGAGGGCGCCGAGGGCAAGGGGCTCGCCGGCATCGAGCAGACCTGGGACGCGCACCTGGCCGGGGTCGAGGGGCGCGCGGTGGTGGAGCGCGACGCGCTCGGCCGCGAGGTCACCGGCGCACCGATCGTGCTCAAGCCGTCGGTCGCGGGGCAGGGGATCGTGCTCACGATCGACGCCACCATCCAGTACCTGGCCGAGAAGGAAGTGGACGCGGCGTGGCGGCGCACCCGGGCCAAGTCGGCGATGGCGGTGGCGATGGACCCGCGGACCGGCGAGATCCTCGCGATGGCGATCCGCCCGACCTACAACCCGAACGCCTTCGGCGCCGCCACCGACGACGATCGCCGCGCCCGCGCGGTGACCGATCCGTTCGAGCCGGGCTCGACCTTCAAGGTGATCATGGCCGCCTCCGCGCTGGAGGAGGGCGTCGTGCACCCGACCGACCGGATCTACGGGGAGAACGGCGCGATCACGGTGGCGAACGCGACGATCCACGACTGGAAGAAGTACGGCTGGCTCACCTTCACCGAGGTGCTCCAGAACTCCTCCAACGTGGGCTCGATCAAGGTCGGGATGATGCTGGGCAAGGAGCGCTACTACAAGTACATCACCGGCTTCGGCTTCGGCGCCCCGACCAACCTGGGGCTGCCCGGGGAGAGCCGCGGTCAGCTCCGCCCGCCCGGCCAGTGGTCCGGGCTGTCGCTGGCCACCATGTCGATCGGTCAGGAGATCTCGGTGACCGCGGTCCAGATGGTGGCCGCGTTCTCGGCGGTGGCCAACGGCGGCCGCCTCATGCAGCCGCAGATCATCCGCGCGGTGCTCGACGCGCAGGGGCGCGAGGTCCGCTCGTTCGAGCCCGTCGCGGTACGGCAGGTGATCAGCCCGGAGACCGCGCGCACCCTCACCGAGATGATGGTGAACGTGGTGCGCAACGGCACCGGCCACAACGCGGCCATCCCCGGCTACGACGTGGCGGGCAAGACCGGCACCGCCCAGAAGATGGACCCGGCCACCCGGCGCTACTCGCGCGCCCCCGGCGTGCTCTCGTTCGTGGGCTTCGTGCCCGCCGACGATCCGCGCCTGGCCATGATCGTGCTGCTCGACGAGCCCAAGAACGAGAAGTGGGGCAGCGAGGCGGCCGCGCCGATCTTCTCCGCGATCGGCCGCGAGGTCCTGCGCTACCTGAACGTGGCGCCCCGCGACTCGAGCCCGGTGCCGATCGTGCGCGGAGAGATGGCGAGCGCCGTCCCTTCGGTCACCCGGACCGGCACCGGAGCCGGAGGGCCCCCCGCGCTCGACGGGGCGGCCGTCCCGGCCGGCGTCGCCGAGGCAGCGCCCGCGCCGGAGCCCGCCGCGGACCCCCCCGCGGACCCCCCCGCGTACCCGGTGATGCCGCGCCTCGGCGGCCAGTCGCTCCGGCAGGCCATGGAGACGCTGGCGCCCCACGGCGTCCGCCTGGAGATCACCGGCCGCGGGGTGGTGACGAGCCAGTTCCCGCTGCCCGGCGCGCCGCTGCCCCCCGGAACGGTCTGCCGGCTGCAGCTGGCCCCCGTGGCCGGGCGGCCGAGCGCCGCCCTCGCGGTGAGCCTCCAGCGCTGAGGACATGAGCGACCACCCCGTGCCGACCTCCACGCTCCTCGACGCCCTGCCGGACAAGACGGTGCTGGGCACGCTGCCCGCCCAGGTGGCCGGTCTCGCGTACGACTCGCGGAAGGTCGCGGCGGGCACGCTCTTCGTGGCGATCCCCGGCTTCAAGCAGGACGGCCGGCGCTTCGCGGCGGACGCGCTCGGCCGCGGTGCGGCCGTGGTGGTGGCCGAGGGCGCCGATCCACTGCCGGGCAGCGCGGCGGCGCGGGTCCTGGTGCCGTCCTCGCGCGAGGCCCTGGCGCGGCTCGCCGACGCCTACCACGGTCACCCGTCGCGGCGCCTCACCGTGGTCGGCATCACCGGCACCAACGGCAAGACCACGACGTCGCTGCTGGTCGAGGCCCTGCTCGGCGCGGGCGGCCGACCGACCGGCGTGATCGGCACGATCCAGTACCGGGTGGGCGCCCACGCGGAGGCCGCGAGCCAGACCACGCCCGAGGCGCTCGAGCTGCAGTCCCTCCTGGGACGCATGGTCCAGGCGGGGGTGGGGGGCGCGGCGATGGAGGTGTCCTCCCACGCGCTCTCGCTGTCGCGGGTCGACGGCATCGAGTTCGACGTGGCCGTCTTCACCAACCTCACCCAGGATCATCTCGATTTCCACAAGACGCTCGAGGCCTACCGCGCCGCGAAGGCCCGGCTGTTCGATCTGCTCGCGACCGGTCACAAGCCGCGCCGGGCCGCGGTGGTGAACGTGGACGATCCCGCCGGGGCCGCCATGGTCCGCGCCGCCTCCGCCGATCCCCGGGTGCGGATCCTGACCTTCGGCCTGCGGGCCCCGGCCCAGCTCCGGCCGCGGCGCTGGGAGTCGGGGATGGGCGGCATCGAGCTCGAGATCGCCGGGCCCGGGGGGGCGATCGCGATCACCTCGGCGCTCGTGGGCGAGCACAACGTGATGAATCTCCTCGGGGCGGCGGGCGTCGGACTGGCACTCGAGATGGAGCCGCGCGAGATCGGTCGGATCCTCTCCGGCGTCGCCACCGTCCCGGGACGCTTCGAGCGGGTCGAGGCCGGCCAGCCGTTCCTGGTCGTCGTGGACTACGCGCACACCCCGGACGCGCTCGAGAGCGTGCTCGGCACCGCCCGCAAGCTGCTCAGGCCCGGCGCGCGGCTCGGCGTGGTGTTCGGCTGCGGCGGCGACCGCGACCGGGGCAAGCGCCCGATCATGGGCGGCATCGCGGCGCGCCTCGCGGACCGGGCCTGGGTGACCTCCGACAACCCGCGCAGCGAGGAGCCGGAGGCCATCCTGGCCGAGATCGAGACCGGGATCCCCGCCTCGGCGGCGGGCCGCCACGAGTCCATCGCGGACCGGCGGCGGGCCATCCGGGGGGCGATCGGCTGGGCGCGCGAGGGGGACGTGGTGGTCATCGCGGGCAAGGGCCACGAGACCTACCAGATCGTCGGCTCGGAGGTGGTTCCGTTCGACGACCGCGAGGTGGCGCGGGAGGCGCTGGCCGAGCGTGGGGGAGCGGGAGGGCGGGGATGGCGGGCCTGAGCGTCGAGGACGTGGTCCGGGGCACCCAGGGGGCGCTGGTGGCGGGCGACCTCGGCGTGCCGGTGACCGGCGTCAGCATCGACAGCCGCCACCTGGCCATCGGCTGTGCCTTCTTCGCGATCCAGGGGCCGAATCGCGACGGGCACGCCTTCCTGCGGGACGCGGCGGCGCGCGGAGCGTCGTGCCTGGTCGTCCACAACCTGCCCGACGACCTGCCGCCGTCGGTGCCGACGATCCTGGTCGACGACACCACCCGCGCGCTCGGGCGGCTCGGCGCCTATCACCGGGCGCGCTTCACGGTTCCGGTCGCCGCGGTCACCGGCTCCAACGGCAAGACCACCACCAAGGAGATGATGGCCTCGGTGCTGGAGGCGCTCGGGCCGGTGCTCAAGCCGGAGGGCAGCTTCAACAACCAGTGGGGCCTGCCGCTCACCCTGCTCCGCCTCGGTCCCGAGCACCGGGCGCTCGCGCTCGAGCTGGGGGCCAACACCCCCGGCGAGATCGAGTCGCTCGCCGCGATCTGCCGGCCCACCGTCGGGGTGGTCACGGTGGTGCAGGGAGCCCACACCGAGGCCTTCGGCTCGCTCGACGGCGTGGCCGCCGAGAAGAGCGCGCTGGTCCGCGCGATCCCGCCCGACGGCACGGTGGTGCTCAACGCGGACGATCCGCGGGTGCTGGCGATGCGGGACCAGAGTCGCGCGCGGGTCCTCTACTACGGCACGCGCCCGGGGACCGACGTCTCTGCGGTGGGCCCGGCCTCCGATCCGGGCGACGGGCTCCGCTTCACGCTCGCGATCGGCCCCGCGCAGCGCCCGGTGCGCCTGCAGTTCGCGGGGCGGCACAACGTCACCAACGCGCTCGCCGCCGCCGGCGTCGGCCTGGCCCTCGGGCTCTCGCTCGAGCAGATCGCGCAGGGCCTGGAGGCGGCGCGGCCGGCGAAGGGCCGCTGCGTGTGGCGCCCCGCGGGCCGGCTGCGCATCCTGGACGACACCTACAACGCCAATCCCGGCTCGGTGGCCGCCGCGCTCGAGACCCTGGCCGCGCCGTCGGACGTGCGCCGCCGCGTGGTGGTGCTGGGCGACATGCTCGAGCTGGGGGAGATCAGCGAGGCCGCCCACCGGGACATGGGGCGGGCGGTGGCCGCGTCCGGCGCGGCGGAGTTCCTCGGGATGGGCCGCTGGGCGCGGGTGGCGGTGGAGGCCGCGCGCCAGGCCGGGCTCGCCGAGAGCCATCACGTGACCACGTTCGAGGATGCGGTGGCGCTGCTGCTCAAGCGGCTGGCGCCCGGCGACGCGGTGCTCGTCAAGGGCTCCCGGGGCATGCGCATGGAGCGCGTGGTGGACGCGCTCGTGGCGCGCTTCGGAGGAGAAGATGCCTGATGCTCTACGAGCTGCTGGTGCCGCTCGCCAAGTACCACACCGCCTTCAACGTGTTCCGGTACATCACGTTCCGGACCGCGATGGCGACGGTCACCGCGCTGGTGATCTCGTTCATCCTGGGCCCCTGGCTGATCACCCGGCTGCGGGAGATGCAGCACGGCGGGTCGTCGGTCCGGGAGGACACCCCGGAGCGGCACCAGAAGACCAAGGCGGGGACGCCCACCATGGGGGGCATCGGGATCCTGATCGCGATCCTCGCGTCCACGCTGCTCTGGGCGAACCTGCGCAACCGCTACGTGTGGGTGCTGGTGCTGGCCACCGCCGGGCTCGGGCTGATCGGCCTCAAGGACGACTGGAAGAAGCTCAAGACCCGGAAGGGGATCTCGGCGCGCGAGAAGTTCGGGGCCCAGATCGTGCTGGTGGGCGTGCTGATGGCGTGGCTCTACGTCTGGCCGCCCGACGGCTTCACCACCAGCGTCGTGATCCCCTTCTTCAAGGGCTGGCTGCTCACCTTCGGCTGGATGTGGATCCCCTTCGCGATCCTGGTGATCGTGGGCGCGTCCAACGCGGTGAACCTGACCGACGGGCTGGACGGGCTCGCGATCGGGCCGATCGTGACCGCGGGCGGGGCCTTCGCGGTGATCGCGTACCTCACCGGCAACTTCCGGGCCGCCGAGTACCTGCGCATCCTGAACGTCAAGGGCACCGGCGAGCTGACGATCTTCTGCGGGGCGCTGGTGGGGGCCGCGCTGGGCTTCCTGTGGTTCAACAGCTACCCCGCCCAGGTCTTCATGGGCGACGTGGGGTCGCTCTCGCTCGGCGGCTCGCTCGGCACCCTCGCGGTGGTCACCAAGTCGGAGCTCCTGCTGCCGCTCATCGGCGGCATCTACGTGGTGGAGGCGGCCTCGGTCATCATCCAGGTCGCTTCCTTCAAGCTGACCGGCCGGCGGGTGTTTCGCATGGCGCCGCTGCACCACCACTACGAGATCAAGGGATGGGCGGAGCCCAAGATCATCGTGCGGTTCTGGATCGTGTCCATCATGTTGGCGCTCCTGGCCCTCACCACTCTCAAGCTCCGCTAGGGTGATATGACATGGCGATTCTGGCGACCCCGCGGCGCGACGCCGCGTACCAGGTGGGGATCTTCGTGAGCGGCGACGGGACGCGCGGCGTGCCGTACCGCGAGTCGCTCGCGGGCAAGACGGTGGCGGTGGTGGGCCTCGCCAAGAGCGGAGTGGCCGCGGCCCGCCTGCTGCGCCGGCTCGGGGCGCGGGTGCTCGCCTCCGACTCGGGTCCGATCGAGAGCCTCGCCACCGAGGCGCGCGTGCTGGAGCGCGAGGGCTGCGCCCTCTGGACCGGCGGCCATCCCGAGGCCGCGTTCCTGGGCGCGGAGCTGGTGGTGGTGAGCCCGGGCGTGCCGCTCGAGCTGCCCGCGCTGGCCGCGGTGCGCGGGCGCGGGGTGCCGGTCATCGGCGAGCTCGAGCTGGCGTGGCGGGTGATGGAGGCCGACTGCATCGCGATCACCGGCACCAACGGCAAGACCACCACCACCGCGCTCACCGGCGAGCTGCTGCGCACCCAGGTCCGGCCGGTGATGGTGGGCGGCAACATCGGCACCCCGCTCGCCGAGCACGCGCTCGAGTTCCCGGGCGACGGGATCGTGGTGGCCGAGACGTCCAGCTTCCAGCTCGACACCACCGACCGTTTCCGTCCGCGGGTGGCGGTGGTGCTGAACGTGACCCCGGACCACCTGGACCGGCACGGCACGTTCGAGCGCTACGTGGACGCCAAGGCGCGCATCTTCGCCAACCAGACCGCGACCGACTGCGCGGTGCTGAACGCGGACGACCCGGTCACCGCCGGCCTCGCGGGCCGGGCGCGGGGACGGGTGATCTGGTTCAGCCGGCAGAGCACGCTGCCCCACGGGGTCTTCATCTACGACGGCTGGATCGTGGCCAAGCTCAACGGCAGCACCGAGCGGATCTGCCCGGTGACCGCGATCACCCTGCGCGGTCAGCACAACGTGGAGAACGTGCTCGCGGCCACCGCGTGCGCGCTGTGGACCGGGATGGCCCCCGCCGCGATCCGGCGCGGCATCGCCGCGTTCCGCGGGGTCGCCCACCGCATCGAGCGCGTGCACGACGACCGCGGGGTCGTCTACTACAACGACTCCAAGGGCACCAACGTCGATTCCACCATCAAGGCCCTCGAGAGCTTCTCCGAGCCGGTCGTGCTCATCGCGGGCGGCAAGGGCAAGGGCCAGGACTTCGGTCCCCTCGCGGAGGCGGCCCGCGGCCGGGTGCGGCGGGCGATCCTCATCGGCCAGGACCGGGCCCAGATCCGGGCCGCGCTCGAGCCGGCCGGGGTGCCCACCGAGGACGCGGAGTCGATGGAGGACGCGGTCCGGCGCGCCCGCGACGCCGCGGGAGTGGGGGACGTGGTGCTGCTGTCCCCGGCCTGCGCGTCGTTCGACATGTTCCGCAACTACGAGCATCGCGGCGACGTCTTCAAGGCCGTGGTGCGGGCGCTGCTCGGCTGATGCCCCGCAAGCTCACGCCCGACCTGCCCCTCTTCGGAGTGGTGGTGACCCTCGTGTGCGTGGGCGTGGTGATGGTCTACTCGGCGAGCGCGATCGTGGCCGCCGACCGCTTCCACGACCCGTTCTTCTTCCTGAAGAAGCAGCTCTTCTGGGCGGTGCTGGGCCTGGGCTGCCTCTGGGGCGGCATGCTGCTCGACTACCGGAACCTGGAGCGGTTCGTGATGCCGCTCCTGGTCGTCTCCTTCGTGCTGCTGGTGCTGGTCCTGGTGCCGCCGTTCGGCCAGTCGATCAACGGCACGCGGCGCTGGTTCCACGTGGGCCCGGTCTCGTTCCAGCCGGTGGAGCTCGCCAAGTTCGCGCTCGTCCTCTACCTGGCCTCCTTCCTCACCCGACGGCAGGAGGTCCTCGCCCGCTTCACCGAGGGCCTGCTGCCGGTGCTGCTGGTGGCGGGCGGCATGGCCGCGCTGACGCTGCTGCAGCCCGACCTGGGCAACAGCCTCGCCCTGGTCATCCTGACCCTGGTCCTCGCCTACCTGGCCGGCGCGCGCGTGCAGCACATGGCGCTCATCGCGGGCGCGGCGCTGCCGGTGGTGATCGCCCTGATCGCGCTCAAGCCCTACCGGTGGCGGCGGATGGTCGCGTTCATGAACCCGTGGGACGATCCACAGGGCAGCGGCTTCCAGATCATCCAGTCGTTCCTGGCCCTGGGGTCGGGGGGCTGGCTCGGGGTCGGGCTCGGCGACTCCAAGCAGAAGCTGTTCTACCTGCCCGAGCCCTACACCGACTTCATCTTCGCGATCATTGGCGAGGAGCTCGGGCTGCTCGGCGCCACCGTGATCGTGGCCCTCTTCGCCCTGCTCATCTGGCGCGGCCTGCGCATCGGCCTGCGGGCGCCCGACTCCTTCGGGGCCTTCCTGGGGCTCGGGCTCACCATCATGCTCGCCACCCAGACCATCGTGAACCTCGGCGTGGTGACCGGGGCGCTGCCCACCAAGGGGCTGCCGCTGCCATTCATCTCCTTCGGGGGCTCGGCCCTGCTCATGACCATGTTCTCGGCGGGGGTGCTGCTCAACATCTCGCAGCACGGGAGAGCGGCCTAGTGTTCAAGAAGTACCAGCACATCCACTTCGTGGGCATCGGCGGCGTCGGCATGAGCGGCATCGCCGAGGTCCTGCTCACGCTCGGCTACCGGGTCACCGGCTCCGACGCCCGGCGCAGCGAGGCGGTGGAGCGGCTCGAGCGGCTGGGGGCCAAGGTCTACCAGGGCCACGCCGCCGCCCACGTGGAAGGGGCGCATGTGATCGTCTACTCCTCCGCGGTGGCGCGCGACAACGTGGAAGTAGCGACCGCACGTCAGCGCGGCATCCCGGTCATCGCGCGGGCCGAGATGCTCGCCGAGCTGATGCGGCTCAAGTACGGCATCGCGATCGCGGGCACCCACGGCAAGACCACCACCACCTCGATGGTGGCCGCGGTGCTGGGCGCGGGCGGCTTCGATCCCACCGTGGTGGTGGGCGGCCGCGTGCACGGGCTCGGCACCAACGCCCGTCTCGGGCAGGGCGAGTTCCTGGTCGCGGAGGCCGACGAGTCCGACGGCTCGTTCCTCAAGCTCACCCCCACCATCGCGGTGGTGACCACCGTCGACGCCGAGCACCTCGACCACTACCCGGATCTCGACGCGATCGTGACCGCGTTCCTCGCGTTCGCGAACAAGGTGCCGTTCTACGGCGCGGTGGTCGTCTGTCTGGACGACCCCAACCTGCAGCGAATGATCCCGAGGATGATGGACAAGCGGGTGGTGACCTACGGCCTGGAGGCGGGGGCCGACGTCACCGCCCGCCGGCTCCAGTTCAGCGAGATGCGCTCGACGTGCGAGGTGATGCATCGGGGCACCGCGCTCGGGACCATGACGCTGCAGATCCCGGGCCGCCACAACGTGCTCAACGCGCTGGCCGCCACCGCGGTCGCGCTCGACCTCGAGATCCCGTTCGAGAAGATCCAGTCCGCCCTGGCCGGCTTCGCGGGCGTGCAGCGCCGCTTCCAGATCCGCGGCCGCGCCCGCGACGTGCTCGTCGTCGACGACTACGGCCATCATCCCGCCGAGATCCGCGCGACCCTCGCCGCCGCCAAGGCCGGGTTCGACCGCCGCGTGATCACGGTGTTCCAGCCGCATCGCTACTCGCGCACCCAGCACCTGCGCGACGACTTCCTGACCGCGTTCTACCAGTCCGACGTCCTCATCGTCATGGACATCTACGCCGCGGGCGAGGCGCCGATTCCCGGCGTGCACGCGCGCGACCTGGCCGACGGCATCGCGGCCCACGGGCACCGCGAGGTGCTCTACCTCGGCAGCGACCGGGCGGCCATCATCGACTACCTGTGCGAATCCACCAGAGCGGGTGATCTCGTGCTCACTCTCGGGGCCGGCGACGTGGGCCAGCTGGGCGGGGAACTGCTCCAGCGGCTCGGCGACGATCCCGGGACATCGTCGAAAGGGAGACCATAATGCTGGGAGAGATCCGGGGCGAGGTCCGGTTCAAGGAGCCGCTCAGCTTCCACACCTCCTTGCGCATCGGAGGTCCCGCGGACATCTTCATCGTCCCCCAGGACGTGGAAGACATCCGCTGCGCGCTGTCGTTCGCCGAGCGAGAGCAGCTCTCGATCGACGTCATCGGGGGCGGCAACAACCTGCTGGTCAGCGACCGCGGTGTCCGCGGGGTCGTGCTCAAGCTCGAGGGCTGCCTCGGCCGCGCCGAGTTCAACGGCGAGGAAGCGGTGGCCGGCGCGGGGGTGAGCCTCTCGGCCCTGATCCGCGAGGCGGCCGCGCTCAACCTGGGCGGCATCGAGTGCCTGGTCGGGGTGCCGGCCACCGTCGGCGGCGCGGTGGCCATGAACGCGGGTACGCCGGACGGCGGCATCGCGGACTTCATCTCCGCGGTCTACTTCCTCCATCCCGACGGGACCCTCGGCGAGTTCAAGCCGGGCGCGGGCTCGTTCAGCTACCGGATGTTCGCCGCGCCGCCGCGCTCGGTGCTCATCGGGGCGCGCCTGCAGCTGCACCGGCGGCCCTTCGCGGAGATCCAGAAGGACATCAAGCAGCGCCTCAAGCAGAAGAAGGCGACGCAGCCCCTCGCGCTGGCCTCCGCGGGCTGGGTGTGGAAGAACCCGCCGGGCGAGACCGCCTCGCGCCTGATCGAGAAGGTCGGGCTCAAGGGCAAGCGCCTGAACGGGGCCGAGATCTCGGCCAAGCACGCCAACTTCATCGTCAACCGCGGGGGCGCCGCCGCGACCGACATCAAGGCGCTCATGCAGCTCACCCTCGATCGGGTGCGCAACCACTTCGGCATCACGCTCGAGCCCGAGATGAAGACCATGGGAGAGATTTGAGAACCCACAGCTCCGTCATCTCTCCGCGGGCCGGCCGCGGCCGGCTCGCCGACCTGGCCGAGCGCGGCCCCGCGATGGAGCGGCAGCGGGTCTCCCGCGCACGCCTGGCCCGGCGGGTCACCCGCCGGGTGCGGTGGGTCACCTCGCGGGCGGTCCCCATCGGGATCGCGCTCGCGGTGCTCGGCGCGGGCGGGCTCGGGGCGCTGTGGGCGCTCACCTCGCCGCGCTTCACCGTCACCGAGGTGGCGGTCACGGGGGCGAGCCGGCTGCGCCCCGAGGACGTGGTGGCCGCCTCCGGCATCGGCCCCGGCACCAACCTCTTCCGCCTGGACCGCGCCGCGGTGGTGGCGCGCCTGGAGGCGCTGCCGCTCATCCGGCGCGCCGACATGGTGCGCCGCTTCCCGAACCAGGTGACGCTCGCGGTGGAGGAGCGGCGGCCCTTCACGCTGGCCCACGCGGGCCGGCTCCACTGGATCGACGAGCAGGGCGTGAACCTGGGGGCCGAGACGCGGGCGGTGGCGCCCAAGGCCCCGGTCATCACCGGCCTCGGACCGGGCGACCTGACCTCGGGCGACGGGGGTCCCTCGCCGCGGGTGGCGGCGGGGATCTCGCTGCTCCGGGTGCTGCTGCGCTCGGAGACCACGCTGCTCCAGCAGATCTCCGAGATCGACGTGAGCCGTCCGGACGGACCGGTGCTCTACACCGTGGACGGCATCGAGGTCCGGCTGGGAGCCGACGACTGGGAAGGCCGGCTGGGCCGATTGCAGGGCGTGCTCGCCCAGGTGCGGTCGGGCGGCGAAGCGGTGCGCGCGATAGATCTGAGATTCCGCGATCAGGTGGTCCTCAAGACCGTGACGAGGTGAGGAGGGCAATGGCCAGATCCCGAGTACGGCAGGTCATCGCCGGGCTGGACGTGGGCACCACCAAGATCTGCTGCGTCATCGCCGACTGGTCGCCGGTCGGCAACCTGGACATCGTGGGCGTGGGGACGAGCCCGTCCCGCGGCCTGCGCAAGGGCGTGGTGGTCAACATCGACTCGACGGTGGAGTCGATCAAGCACGCGGTGGCCGAGGCCGAGGAGATGGCGGGCGTCGAGATCCCGTCGGTGATCGCGGGCGTCGCGGGTGGCCACATCCGCGGCATCAACAGCCGCGGCGTGGTGGCGGTCTCGGGCAAGCACCGCGAGGTGAGCCAGGCCGACATCGACCGCGCGCTCGACGCGGCGCGGGCGGTCAACCTGCCCCAGGACCGCGAGATCATCCACGTGCTGCCCCAGACCTTCCTGGTCGACGACCAGGACGGGGTGAAGGAGCCGCTCGGCATGTCGGGGGTGCGCCTCGAGGTGGAGGTACACCTCGTCACCGGGGCCACCACCTCGGTGCGCAACGTGGTCCGGAGCGTGAACCGGGCCGGGCTGCAGGTGCAGGACCTGGTGCTGGAGCCGCTCGCCTCCGCGGAGGCGGTCATCTCCACCGAGGAGAAGGAGCTCGGCATCCTCCTCATCGACCTGGGCGGCGGCACCACGGACGTGGCCCTCTTCCGCGACGGGGCGGTGTGGCACACCAGCAGCCTGCCGCTCGGCGGCGACCACATCTCCAACGACATCGCGGTGGGGCTGCGGACGCCGACCGCGGACGCGGAGGAGCTCAAGAAGCGCCACGGCTGCGCGCTCACCGCGCTGGTCCGCGAGGACGAGGTGGTGGACGTGCCGAGCGTGGGCGGGCGCAAGGCGCGGCAGCTGTCGCGGCAGATCCTGTCCGAGATCATCCAGCCGCGCGTCGAGGAGATCTTCACCCTGGTCGCGCGCGATCTGGTGCGGGCCGGGCTCAACGACGTGGCCGCGGGCGGGGTGGTGGTCACCGGGGGCAGCTCGATCATGCACGGGGTGCCCGAGCTGGCCGAGCAGGTCTTCGACATGCCGGTGCGCCGGGGCGTGCCCGCGGGGCTCTCCGGCCTGGCCGACGTGGTGCAGAGCCCCATCCACGCCACCGCGGTGGGGCTGGCCCTGTACGGGGCGCGCGGTCACGGCGCCGGAGGCGGGGCCAGCGAGATGGAGGACGGCACGCTGGTCGGACGCACCGGCCGGCGGCTGCGGGACTGGTTTGCGGAGCTCTTCTAGGAGAGGCGGCGAGGGCAAGGCCCCGCGCGCCGCCGGACAGGCGGAGCTGTTCAGCGGCCCGCCGCCCGTCCGGGGGCACCCGGAAACACGATCCCCACGGGGACGATCCCCGCGGGCGGAATCCAGGGAGGAGTCGATGGAGCACACTCAGGGGCGGCGGCCGGTGTTCGAGCTGGAGGAAGAGCGCGAGGCGGCGAAGATCAAGGTGATCGGCCTCGGCGGGGGCGGCTCCAACGCGGTCAACCGCATGATGGCGGCCTCGTTCACCGGCGTCGACTTCATCGTGGGGAACACCGACTTACAGGCCCTCC
>DATFAJ010000674.1:0-3668 GCA_035254745.1 Candidatus Methylomirabilota bacterium
CTCACCGACGTGGCCGGCGCCGCCGCGGTGGTGCCGGAGATCACCGGGCGCGCGTGGATGACCGGGCGGGGGACCCTCGTTCTCGACCCCAGCGACCCGTTCCCGGGCGGCTTCCTGCTCTAACTGCGCGTCGC
This sequence comes from Candidatus Methylomirabilota bacterium, assembly GCA_035254745.1. Taxonomy (GTDB): domain Bacteria; phylum Methylomirabilota; class Methylomirabilia; order Rokubacteriales; family CSP1-6; genus CAMLFJ01. The sequence continues at coordinate 135 of DATFAJ010000674.1, forward strand.
CGCGGCCCGTTTTGTTGACACTCCCACCGGTCGTGTGATGTTGTAGCCGCCATGAGCCTGATCCCCCGCGTGATCGTGAGGCGGTGGCTGGAGACGCTCCTGGCGGTGTTCTCGCTCGCCGTGATCTACGTCGATCGGCATCGCGAGTTGATGCCTCGGGCCCTCGACCTCACGAGCGACGTGAACCTCACCCTCTGGGACTGGCTCTTCCGGGGCATGGTCTTCGGCATGATGGGGATCTTGAGTTTTTCCGCGCTGGTCGTGGCCTTCTTCCTCGTCTATTCGCCGATCTATCTCGTCAACAAGGTTCCGCACCTCGTGGGCAAGGGCGGCTGGCTGGACAAGCGCGAGGTCCGGTTCTACCTGGCATGCTTCGCGCTGATCTGCCTGCTGGTCACCCTCCTGACGTGGTCTACCGAAGCGTTCACGATCCTCCTCGTCCTCCTCGCCGGCTTCGGCCCGCTGGTCTGGCGCCTCCTGGTGTAGCCCCGCTCAGTTGACAGGGTCCGGCCCCCCGCTTATCCTTTCGGGGTATATGGATGAAATCGCGGTCCTGGTGCTGAACTACACCTACGAGCCGCTGCATTTCACCAACGCCAAGCGCGCCATCACCCTGCTGCTCGCGGGCAAGGCCGAGAGCGTCGAGGCCTCGCCCCGGGTGATCCGCTCGCCCTCGCGGAGCTTCCATCTCCCGGCCGTGATCCGGCTGGGCATGTACATCCGCAAGCCGTTCCTGGAGCGGGTGGCGTTCAACAAGAAGAACATCCTGCGACGGGACGGCTACACTTGCCAGTACTGCTCGCGCCGCGGCGAGAAGCTGACGGTCGACCACGTGGTCCCGCGCTCGCGCGGGGGTCAGACCACCTGGACCAACGTGGTCGCCGCGTGCCTGCGCTGCAACCTGCTCAAGGGCAACCGCACCCTGGAAGAGGGCCGGCTCCGGCTCATCCGCGAGCCGGTGCACCCGCAGTTCCTCTTCTCGGTGCACCTGCTCCGGCATCCGCACGCGACCTCGTTCCTCGACTCGTGGCGGAAGTACCTGGTGGCGGTGCCGTCGACGTCCTGAGCCGCCCCCCGAGCCGCCAGATGTCCGAGGGACTGTTCACGCTCGCCTCGGAGTTCGCTCCGTCCGGGGACCAGCCGCAGGCGATCGAGCGCCTCGTCTCGGTGGTCGGCGCGGGCAGCCCGCACGTGGTGCTGCTGGGCGTGACCGGCAGCGGCAAGACCTTCACGCTCGCCAACGTGATCGCGCGGCTCAACCGGCCCGCGCTCGTGATCTCGCCCAACAAGACGCTCGCGGCCCAGCTCTACAGCGAGTTCAAGGCGTTCTTCCCGGGCAACGCGGTCGAGTATTTCGTCTCCTACTACGACTACTACCAGCCCGAGGCCTACATCCCCCAGTCCGACACCTACATCGAGAAGGACGCGCTGGTGAACGACGAGATCGACCGCATGCGGCACTCCGCCACCGCGTCGCTCTTCGAGCGGCGGGACGTGGTGGTGGTGGCGTCGGTCTCGTGCATCTACGGCATCGGGGAGCCGGAGACCTATCACGGCATGCACGTGGCCCTGCGGGCGGGGCAGGGCATGGACCGCGACACCCTGATCCGGTCGCTGGTCGCGGTGCAGTACGAGCGCAACGACTACGATTTCCGGCGCGGGACCTTCCGGGTGCGCGGCGACGTGGTCGAGGTGTTCCCGGCCGCCGCGGAGTCGGAGGCCCTCCGCGTCGAGTTCTGGGGCGACAGCGTGGAGCGGCTGATGACCCTGGACCCGCTGCGGGGGGTGACGACCGGCACGCTCACCGACGTGCGCATCTACCCGGCCAGCCACTACGTGACCCCGGCGGCCCAGCTCGAGCGGGCGATCACCGGGATCATGGACGAGCTGCGGGAGCGGCTCGGATTCCTCAAGGCGCGCGGGAAGCTCCTGGAGGCGCAGCGGCTCGAGCAGCGCACCCTCTTCGACATGGAGATGCTGCGCGAGCTCGGCTACTGCCACGGCGTCGAGAACTACTCCCGCCATCTCTCCGGGCGCAAGCCGGGGCAGAACCCGCCGACCCTGATGGACTACCTGCCCAAGGACGCGCTCGTGATCCTCGACGAGTCCCACGTCACCGCCCCCCAGCTCCGGGGGATGTACCCGGGGGACCGCTCGCGCAAGGAGGCGCTGGTCGAGTACGGCTTCCGGCTGCCGTCGGCGTTCGACAACCGGCCGCTCACCTTCGAGGAGTTCGTGCGCCTCGTCCCGCAGACCCTCTACGTCTCGGCGACCCCGGGGCCCTACGAGCTCGAGCAGGCCGGGGTCGAGCGGAGCGGGGTCGGCCGGGGCCTGACCGGCGGGGCGATGGCCGAGCAGATCATCCGGCCGACCGGGCTCATGGATCCCCGGATCACGGTGCGCCCGGCGTCGTCCCAGGTGGACGACCTGATGGCCGAGGTGCGGGCCCGGGCGGAGCGCGACGAGCGCGTGCTGATCACCACGCTGACCAAGCGGATGGCCGAGGACCTCACCGAGTACTACCAGCAGAACGGCCTGCGGGTCCGCTACCTGCACTCCGACATCGACACCCTGGAGCGGGTCGCGCTGATCCGCGACCTGCGGCTCGGGAAGTTCGACGGCCTCATCGGCATCAACCTGCTGCGGGAGGGGCTCGACCTACCGGAGGTCTCCCTGGTCGCGATCCTCGACGCGGACAAGGAGGGCTACCTGCGCTCCGCGACCTCGCTGATCCAGACCTCGGGTCGCGCGGCCCGGCACGTCAACGGCGAGGTGATCATGTACGCCGACACCGTGACCGGCTCGATGCGCGAGGCCCTCGGCGAGACCGAGCGCCGCCGGGTCGTGCAGGAGGAGTACAACCGGGCGCACGGCATCACCCCGGAGTCGGTGCGCCGCTCCATCCGGGATCTCCTCGAGTCGGTGCCGGAGCGGGACTACTACACGGTCGAGGTCGAGAAGACGCCCGCCACCCGGTGGGAGAGCGCGGCGGCCCTGGCCGCCCACGTCACCGAGCTCGAGACCGCGATGAAGGACGCGGCCCGGCGGCTCGACTTCGAGCGGGCCGCCGAGCTGCGGGACCGCGTCAAGGCCCTGCGCAAGGTCGACCTTGGAGTGTGAAGCCGGGCGGGTGAATACGGGAGTCTGATGCTCTTCAAGTGGGTGCTGATCTTCTTCGGCGTGCTCTCGATCGCGCTGTTCGTGCTCTCGAAGGCGATCGCGTTCATGAACCCGCCGCGCCCGGGCCGCCCGCAGCCGCCGATGCTGGGGCGCGTCCGGCGCACGCTGACCTGGACGGTGCTCGTGCCCGCGGTGGCCGCCCTGGTCCTGCTCGCGGTGGCGCTCCTGCGCCAGCCGCCGTGACCGGGGAGAGGTGGCGGTGACCCTCGAGGAGAAGGTCGATCAGGTCCCGGCCCGGCCCGGGGTCTACCTCTACAAGGACGCCAAGGCCCAGATCATCTACATCGGGAAGGCCGCCTCGCTGCGGAGCCGCGTCCGCTCCTATTTCCAGGAGTCGCGCACCCCCGATCCGAA
>DATFAJ010000675.1:0-4545 GCA_035254745.1 Candidatus Methylomirabilota bacterium
CGACCGGCCAGAAGCTCTCCTCGTACACCACGCTCGTGCGCGGGCCGCGGCGGGCGGGGGAGCTCGAGGGGCCGGAGGAGTTCCACCTGATCCTCCTCGACAACGGGCGCGCCCGCCAGATCGCCTCCACCCTGCGGGAGGCGCTCTACTGCCTGCGCTGCGGGGCCTGCCTCAACGTCTGCCCGGTGTATCGCCAGATCGGCGGCCACGCCTACGGCTACACCTACCCGGGCCCGATCGGCATCCTCCTCACCGCGATGCTCAAGGGCAACCACTCGGTGCGCGAGCTGGCCCACGCCTCCTCCCTCTGCGGGGCGTGCAAGGACGTCTGCCCGGTCCGCATCGACATCCCGCGCATGCTGATCGAGCTGCGCGAGCACCTCGACCGCGAGAAGATCGCGCCGTGGACGGAGCGCGTGGTGTTCCGGGCCTTCCGGCGCCTGCTCCTCTCGCCCACCGCGTTCCGCCTCTCCGCGAAGGCGGGGCGGCTGCTGCAGCGCCCGTTCGTCCGGGCGGGACGGCTGCGCGGGCTGCCGCTCCTCTTCGGCAACTGGACGCGCACGCGTGACCTGCCGCCGGTGGCCGCCCGCACCTTTCGCGAGCGATGGAAGGAGCTGCGCTAGGTGGCCGCCCGCGTCGAGTTCCTCGAGCGGATCCGCCGCGAGGTGGCCAAGACCCCGGGCCTCTTCGGGGCCTCCACCGCGCCGCGTCCAGTCGATCCGGCCGCCGCCGCGGAGGCCATCCGGCGTGAGCTGGCCGAGCGCTGGCCCGAGGCGCTCGAGCGCTTCCGGCAGGAGTTCGAGCGGGTGGCCGGGGTGTTCCACCGGGCCCGGGACCTGGACGCGGTCCCGGCCGTGATCGGGGACATTGCCCGGAAGCGTGGCATCCGGAGCCTGGTGACCTGGGATCCCGCGGTGCTCGGCTTCGACGCGGCGCCCGCGCTCTCCGGCCGGGGCTTCTCGGTGATCGCGGCCCGCGCCGGGCAGGAGAACGAGGTGGGCCGCCTCCGCCACCGCGCGGACGCGGCGGTCGCGCAGCTGGGCGTCACCGGAGCCGACCTCGTGCTCGCGGAGACCGGGACCCTGATCCTCCTCTCCGGCGCGGGGCGGCCGCGCTCCACCTCGCTGCTGCCCGACGTTCACGTGGCGGTCTTCGGGCGCGACCGGCTGCTGGAGAGCCTCGAGCAGGTCGGGGTGATGCTGGAGGCCCTCCACGTGGATCCCGATCGGGCGATGTCGGGCGCGATGATCAACTTCATCACCGGGCCCTCGCGGACCGCCGACATCGAGCTGACCCTCACCCGAGGCGTGCACGGCCCCAAGGAAGTGCACGCGATCTTCGTGGAGGCCGCGTGAGCGAGCGCCTGTTCACGCCCGAGGAGGTCAACCGTCTGATCCCGCGGCTCACCGAGCTGCTCGACACCGGGATGGAGCGGTACCGGCAGGCGGTGGCCCTGCAGGAGCGCCTGCGCGAGGACCGCGCCCGGGTGGCCGCGGCGGGCGGCGAGCGCATCGACGGCCACGAGTGGAAGGCGCGCGCGGAGCGCCTGGACGGCCTCGGCATCGAGGTGCGCCAGGTCCTGCAGGAGATCCAGGCCCTGGGCGGGGTGGTCAAGGACCTCGAGACGGGCCTGGTCGACTTCCCGGGGCACGCGCCCGGCGGGCCGCGCGACCGCGTCGTCAACCTCTGCTGGCGCTACGGCGAGGAGGCGGTGGAGTTCTGGCACGGGATGGACGAGGGCTTCGCCCAGCGGAAGCCGCTCGCGTGACCTACCGCGCCGTCCTCTTCGACCTCTTCGACACCCTCGTGCTCTTCCATCGCGAGCGGCTGCCCGAGCTCGAGGTCAACGGCAAGACGATCCGCACCACCGCCGGGCACCTCCACACGGAGCTCCGGCGGTTCGCCCCCGACGTGGACCTGTCCGCCTTCGTGGCGGCCCTCTTCTGGAGCTGGCAGGAGGCCGAGCGCATCCGCGCGGAGGACCATCGCGAGGTCGGGGCGCCGGAGCGGTTCGGCATGCTCTTCGGCCGGCTCGGGCTCGACGCGGGCCGGATGGCCGACGAGGCGCGCGACGTCCTGCTCGCCACCCACATGCGGGAGCTGTCCAAGGTCGTGGAGTGCCCGCCGCACCACGTGGCGCTGCTCGGCGAGCTGCGGCGGCACTATCGACTCGCGGTGGTCTCGAACTTCGACTACTCGCCGACCTGCCTCGCCATCCTCGAGCGCGCGGGCATCGCGCCGCTCTTCGAGACCATCGTGATCTCCGACGAGGTCGGCTGGCGCAAGCCCAAGCCGGTCATCTTCGAGACCGCGCTCGACCGGATGGGCGGCCTCCGGCCCGCCGAGGCCCTGTTCGTGGGGGACCGGGCCGACATCGACGTCCTCGGGGCCCGGGCGGTGGGCATGACCGCCGCTTGGATCAACCGCGACGCGGTGGAGCTGCCCAAGGACGTCCAGGCGCCCGACTTCGAGATCCGCGATCTCGCGGAGCTCCGGGCCATTCTTCGCATCCCGTAGCCCTCCCGCCGCATCCAAAAGGGGCGCGAGGAGAAGGCAACCAGGAGGACAACGTGGCCACGACACGCAAGGTCGTCATCATCGGATCGGGACCGTCCGGCTACACCGCGGCCATCTACGCCGCGCGGGCCAACCTCTCCCCGGTCATGTTCACCGGCATCCAGCCGGGCGGCCAGCTCATGCTGACCACCCTGGTCGAGAACTATCCGGGCTTCGTCGAGGGCATCGACGGACCCCCGCTGATGGAGACGTTCCAGAAGCAGGCCGAGCGCTTCGGCACCGAGATGATCGCCGACGACGTGACCGAGGTCGACTTCCGCCAGCGGCCCTTCAAGGTCACCGGGGGCGACGTCACGATCGAGGCGCACACCGTCATCATCGCGACCGGCGCGTCGGCCAAGCTGCTGGGGCTGCCGAACGAGTCCAAGCTCATGGGCCGCGGGGTCTCGACCTGCGCGACCTGCGACGGGTTCTTCTTCAAGGACCAGAACATCATGGTGGTCGGGGGCGGGGACTCCGCGCTCGAGGAGGCGCTCTATCTCTCGCGCCTCGGCCGCAAGGTCGATCTCGTGCACCGTCGCGAGGCGCTGCGCGGGTCCAAGATCATGCAGGAGCGGGCGTTCAAGAACCCGAAGATCACGTTCGTCTGGAACACGGTGGTGGAGGACGTGCTGGATCCCGCCGCGGGCAAGGTGACCACCGTGAAGCTCCGGAACGTCAAGACCGGCGCCGCGTCGGAGGCCCAGGTGGACGGGCTCTTCGTGGCCATCGGACACCAGCCCAACACCGCGCTCTTCAAGGGGCAGGTCGACCTGCACCCGAACGAGTACATCAAGGTGGTGCCCGGGACCACCCAGACCTCGGTGCCGGGGGTGTTCGCGGCCGGCGACGTGGCCGACTTCACCTACCGTCAGGCGGTCACCGCCGCGGGGACCGGCTGCATGGCCGCGCTCGAGGCGGAGCGGTATCTGGAGGCGCACAGCCTAGGGGACTAGTTCGCCTGCGAGCTCCTAACGCTCCGGTCGCCCTTGAGCGGATACAGCAGCTGCGAGAGGTAGCCGCTCGGAATGCTGGCGTCCACGCCATATCGATCCGGCAGCTGCCCTTCGGGCATGTGTTGCGTCCCGAATAGCTTGTCGAGGAAGGGCAGCTGGCCGGCGTAGTTCTGTCCATGGGCGTCGGGTCGGGCTGCGTGGTGCCAGTGATGGAACACAGGGGAGGCGATCAGCCAGCGCAGGGGTCCGAACGTCATCCGCACGTTGGCGTGGAGGAGTAGCGAATGCCAGAAGTAGATCCCGGAGGAGATTGTGATTGCCCCGGTGTCGAAACCTAGGGCCAGCAGGGGCAGTATGGAGGCCCCCTTGGTCACGGCTTGGTCGAAGGCGTGCACGCGGACCGCGGCGAGCCAATCGAGCTCCTCGATGCTGTGATGGATCGCGTGGAATCGCCAGAGCCACTGAACGCTGTGGAACATGCGGTGGGCGATATAGAAGCCGAGGTCGGCCAGGATGACCGCCTCGACCACTTGCAGCCAGCACGGCTGGTGAGCAACGGCTGCGCGTAGGCCCGCAGGTACCAGCCAACCGGAGATCGCCAGGATCGCGACCATCCCAGTCCCCAGTGCCACCCTGATAAGGGCGCCGTTGGCGATCACATAGATCACGTCGTTGCGCCACCATCTTCGGAAGGTGTGCTGTCCCGCGTGCAGCGGGAAGAACTGCTCGAGCGGAATGAAGATGACACCCGCAAGCAGGAAAGCCCGGAGGTCGAACAGCGCTCGGAGGACGTGGAAGATCTCTGACACGATCACGCCTGAGTGATGACGGCCAGCCGCGGAGATAACATTTCCCGCGATGATCCTGGGCTCGGGCGAGCGCCGTCCAACGAACGGCTTCGGTAGGCGGAGGTCTGTCGCGCCGGTGCGGCTTGAATAGACTCAACGTTCATAGTGTCCACGTAGTATCGCCGTCTTGTTCGTCGGGAAGCCGAGTGTGAATATTCGGTGAAGCGCGAGAGGTGCAGACGGTC
>DATFAJ010000676.1:0-9516 GCA_035254745.1 Candidatus Methylomirabilota bacterium
CAGTCGGTGCTCGTCCTGCTCCTGCCCCTCTGGCTCGGCTCGGCCCTGATCGGCATCCCGTCGCGCCGGCGACAGCTCATCGCGGGCGGGATCCTGCTCGCGTCCGTGCTCGCCTGGCTGCTGCCGATGCTGTGGCTGACCGGAGGAGCGGCCGCCTACGTGGGGGCGTCCACCCAGCTCTACGGCTCGGTGCTGCTGCCGACGTCGGTGCTGGGCGGGTCGCTCGAGATCACGCTCGCCCAGGTCCGCTACCTGCTCGAGTCCACCCTGGTGGGGCTCGGCCCCCTCGGCCTGGTCGCGCTGATCCTGCCCGCGTACTCGCGGCGGGTCGGCTGGCACCGCCCGGAGTGGTTCCTGCTCGGGTGGATGGTGCCGCCGATCATCTTCTATCTGCTCATCCACTTCGGCCAGGCGGGCTACGTCCTGACCTTCCTGCCCGCGCTCGTGATCCTGCTGAGCCGCGTCCTGGCCTGGGCGGTCGCGGCGGGATCGGAGCGGCTGCGCCGCCCCAACTGGCGCTGGGCGCTCACCACCGCGACGCTGCTGCCGCTGCTGCTGATCAACACCGGGTTCTTCGTGAGCGCGCGCCCGATGCCGCGCGAGTTCGACAAGCGCGCGGGCGACTCGTGGGTGTGGCGGGCGCGCGACGAGTTCCACGACTGGATCATGAGTCGCACCGCGGCCGCGCTGCGCGAGCACGAGGCGGTGATCCGGACCTACGTGGAGACGATCCGCGCGGTCTACGATCCGGGCGACACCGCGCTCGTGACCGAGCTCGGCAACCCGCGCTCCTATCCCTGGCTGCGCCACGCGATGTTCTACATGCCGGAGTACCCGATCTACCAGGTCCAGGTGGGGGCGATGCCGCTGGGCTTCTACGCGCCCCAGTCCGCCGCGACCATGATCCTGACCCCGGGCGCCCGCATCACGCTGCCGGCCGGGATCCGCCAGCTGGTCTGGTTCGTCGACCACTGGGACCCGGCGACCCAGCCCCCGGCGGGCCTGCGCGAGGTCGAGCTGCCGTACGGCCGCTTCCTCTACGTCCTGCCTCTCACCCGCACGCCCGTGGAGTACGCCGGCTACACCTTCGAGCGCGCCTCGCGGTGAGGGGGCGCGCCCTTCCCCTCGGCGCGACCATCGCCGCGCTCGGGATCGGCGTCGTGGTCTTCCTCTGGCGGACCCGCCAGATCGCCGGATCGATCGGGGTCGGCGCGTTTCCCCTCGACGACTCGTGGATCCACATGCAGTTCGCCCGCAACCTGGCCGAGGGCCGCGGCTTCGCCTACAACCCCGGCGTTCCGGTCTCCGGCTCGACGGCCCCGCTGTGGACGCTGCTGCTCGGCGGCGCGTTCACCGTTCTCGGCACCCATCCGGTCCTGGCCAAGGCCCTCGGCCTGGCCCTGACGCTCGGGACCGCCTGGCTCGCCGGCCGCCTCGCCGGGCTCTGGACGGGCCACCGAGGCCTCGGGCTCCTCGCCTCGGCTCTCACCGCGCTGGCGGGCCCCATGGTCTGGGGGGCGCTCTCGGGCATGGAGGTCTCGCTCGCCGCCCTCCTGGTGACCGCCTCGCTGCTGCTCCGTGCCCAGGAGCGCGAGGGCGCCGCCGCGGTCGCGCTCGGCCTGGGGACCCTCGCGCGGCCCGAGAGCATCGTCCTGCTGCCGCTCTTCTGGCTGTCTGGCCCGCTCACGTGGCGCCGCGCCCTCAGGTGGGTCGGTCCGGTCGCAGCCTGCGCCGCGCCGTGGGTGGCCTTCAACCTCACCACGATCGGCAGCCCGCTGCCGGGCACCGCGGCGGCGAAGATCGAGGGGGGGCTGCTCGGCGCGCTGTCCGGCGTGCGCGAGCCCCTCGCCACCGCGCTGCTGAGGCGGCCCGGGCAATACGCGTCCGAGTGGGTCCGGTGGCTCTGGCGGGTAGACGCTCTGCTGCCGCTGCTGGTCCTCCCCGGCCTGGGGTGGCTGGCCCAGCGGTGGGGCCGCGCGGCCCTTGTCCCGGCCTGCGTGCTGCTGGCGCATCCCCTCGCGATGGCGCTGCTGGCGCCCTACCGGGGCCCGGGCTTCCAGGAGGGCCGCTACTCCATCCACCTGCTGCCGCTGGCGCTCGTGGTGGCCGTCGCGCCCCTGGCCGGCCATCGGACCGCGGCCCCTGCGGAGCCGGACCCGGCCGCGCCGCCACCCCCGACGGGGCGGCTCGCCTTCTCGTGGGGTCGCCGGGCCGGGGCCCTGGCCCTTCTCGTGGGCGTGCTCGCGGCGCTGCCCGGGGCGGCGTCCCGCTATGCCTGGGCGGTCCAGAACATCGAGGCCATGCAGGTCCACCTGGCCCGCTGGGTCACCGACCATACCCCCCCGGCCGCCCGGCTCGGCCTCAACGACGTCGGGGCCATCACCTACTTCTCGCGCCGCGAGATCGTCGACGTGATGGGGCTGGTCACCCCGGCCGTCCTGCCGTACCGCCGGGAAGGGGAGACCGGCGTGCTCCGCTACCTCGAGCGGGCGTGCCCCGACTACCTGATCGTCTTCCCGGCCTGGTTCCCGACCCTCTCCGAGATGACCGATCGGTTCCGGCCGGTGTACCGGGTGCGCCTGGACCACAACACGGTGGCGGGCGCCGACGAGCTCGTGGTCTACGAGACGATCTGGAGCCGCTGGCGGGCCGATCGACGACCTTGCCCGGGTGCCCTGGCCGGGCCTCCGGCGCCCGGCGGTCCGGGCCCCGCAGAAAAAGGCCGGGATCGTATAATCGGGTCGTGGAGCCCATGAGAAGCCTCGGACGCGCCCTCGCCGCCGGTCTGGTCCTGGGGGGCACCCTCGCCGGCGGCGCGACTGCCACCTCCGCCCAGATCTATCGCTGGACGGACGAGCGGGGCGAGGTGCGGTACTCCCAGGGGATCAACAGCGTCCCCCCGCAGGCCCGTGGCGGGGCGGTCATGATGAGCACCCCCTCCCAGCCGGCCCCTTCGGCTCCCGCGGCCCCCGACACCGCGGCCGACGGCGGCGGGGCGCCCGCCGGGGTCGCCCGCATCCCGTTCACGCCGGGCCGCCCGATCCTGGTGAACGCCCGGATCAACGGCAGCGGCACCACGCAGCTGATCCTCGATACCGGCGCCCAGGCCACCGTGATCAGCCCGTCCGCCCTGGCCGCGCTCGGGGTGAGCTACCGCAACGCCGCGCGCGGCTCCATCCGGGGCGTGACCGGTGAGACCAATGTCCTCGCGGTCCGGGTCGAGAGCGTCGAGGTGGAGGGCGCCCGGTTCGGCCCCCTGATGATCATCTCGCACGACGCCGGTCTCGGCAGCGGGACCGATGGGCTGCTCGGGCGTGACTTCCTCGACAACTTCGTCGTCACCATCGACAGCGCCAGCCGCTTCGTCACCCTGACTCCGAAGAAGTAGCCGCCCGCCGTCGTCCGCCGCCGCTCCCCTCGGGGGCCCATTCTTGCCGGAAGCAGGGATGAGTGTTAGCGTTGGCCCTCTATGGATTACAAAGATACGCTGAACCTGCCGAAAACCGCCTTTCCCATGAAGGCCAACCTGCCCAAGCTGGAGCCGGAATGGCTCGAGCGCTGGACGGCGATGGACATCTACGGGCGGATCCGGCAGGCCTCGGCGAGCCGTCCGTTGTGGATCCTCCACGACGGTCCCCCGTACGCCAACGGCCACATCCACATGGGGACCGCGCTCAACAAGATCCTGAAGGATCTCGTGGTGAAGTCCCGATCCATGCTCGGGTACAACGCGGTGTACGTGCCGGGCTGGGACTGCCACGGGCTGCCGATCGAGCACCAGGTCGACAAGGAGCTCGGCATCGACCAGGCCTCGGTCGACGTGCGGCAGGCGATGGATCCCATGGACAAGCGCCGGCGCTGCCGCGAGTACGCGAGCAAGTTCATCGACATCCAGCGCGAGGAGTTCCGTCGGCTCGGCGTCTTCGGCGACTGGCGCAATCCCTACCGCACGATGGAGCCGGCCTACCAGGCGACCATCGTGCGCGAGTTCGGACGCTTCGTCGGCCGCGACCTCGTGCACAAGGGCCTCAAGCCGGTGCACTGGTGCATGTACTGCAAGACCGCGCTGGCCCAGGCGGAGGTCGAGTACGAGGATCAGACCACGCCGTCGGTCTACGTGAAGTTCCCGCTCAAGGCGCCCGCGCCCGCGCTCGCCGCGCTCGGCGGTCGGCCGGTCTCGCTCGTGATCTGGACGACCACGCCCTGGACCTTGCCCGCGAACCTCGCCATCGCGGTCCACCCCGAGGCGACCTACACCGCGGTCGAGCTGGACGGTCAGGCCCTGATCGTGGCCCAGCCGCTCGTGGAGGCCTTTCTCCGGCTGCCCGGCGTCAAGGGCCGCGGCGTCGCGCTGCCGCTGGCGGTGCCCGGGAGCGCGCTCGCGGGCCTCGTGGCGCGCCACCCGTGGATCGACCGGGACGCGCCGGTCGTCACCGCCGACTTCGTGGCCATGGACGCGGGCACCGGGCTCGTGCACATCGCGCCCGGTCACGGAGAGGAGGACTACGAGGTCGGCCGCCGCGCCGGGCTCAAGGTCTACAATCCGGTCGACGACGACGGGCGCTTCATCGCCGAGGTGGCGCACTTCGCCGGCCTCACGGTCTGGGAGGCGAACCCGCGCATCATCGACCACCTGCGGACGATCGGAGCGCTGGTCGCGGAGGTGTCGCTCCAGCACACCTATCCGCACTGCTGGCGGTGCAAGAATCCGACGCTGTTCCGCGCCACCGAGCAGTGGTTCATCGCGCTCGACCGTCACGGGCTCCGCCAGAAGGCGCTCGACGCGATCCGGAGCGAGGTGCGGTGGATCCCCGCATGGGGCGAGGAGCGCATCTACAACATGGTGGCGCACCGGCCGGAGTGGGTCATCTCCCGCCAGCGGGTGTGGGGCGTGCCGATCGTCGCCTTCTACTGCAACGGGTGCGACGCGCTGCTGCTCGACGAGGCGCTGGTCGAGCACGTGGCCGCGATCATGCGCGCGGGAGCGGGCGCCGACGAGTGGTACCTGCGCGAGGCCGCCGCCCTGCTCCCGGGGGGCACCCGCTGTCGGAAGTGCGGCGGAGGTGAGTTCCGCAAGGAAACCGACATCCTCGACGTGTGGTTCGATTCCGGCTGCAGCCACGCGGCCGTGCTCGAGCAGCGCCCCGAGCTGCGCTGGCCCGCCGAGATGTACCTGGAAGGCTCCGACCAGCATCGCGGCTGGTTCCACTCCTCGCTGCTGGAGGCGGTGGGCACGCGGGACCGCGCCCCCTACCGCTCCGTCCTCACCCACGGCTTCGTGGTGGACGGCGACGGGCGGAAGATGTCGAAGTCGCTCGGCAACAACGTCACGCCCGACGAGCTGATCCCCAAGTACGGCGCGGAGGTCCTGCGCCTGTGGGTGGCCGCGGAGGACTCCTCCGAGGACATCCGGCTCTCGAACGAGATCCTCAACCGGCTCGCCGACGCGTACCGGCGCATCCGCAACACCAGCCGCTTCCTGCTCGGCACGCTCGCCGACTTCGACCCGGAGCGCGACCGCCGGTCGTACGAGCAGATGGACGAGCTGGACCGGTGGGCCCTCCTGCGCCTGGGCGACCTCATCGCGCGGGTGCGCAAGGCGTACGAGGACTACCAGTTCCACGCGGTCTTCCACGCGATCCACAACTTCTGCGCGGTCGATCTCTCCGCGCTCTACCTCGACATCATCAAGGACCGGCTCTACACCTCGGCCCCCGACGACCCGCGTCGCCGCGCCTCCCAGACGGTGTGCTTCGAGCTCTTGACCGCGCTCACCCGCCTGATGGCGCCGGTGCTCACCTTCACCGCGGACGAGGTGTGGTCGTACATCCCCGGGCGCGGCAAGCCGGAGAGCGTGCACCTCGTGCTGTTTCCCGAGGAGCGCGGGGAGTGGACGAACGAGCGACTCGCCGCGGACTGGGAGCGGCTGCTCGAGGTGCGGGGCGAGGTCTCGCGCGCGCTCGAGTCCGCCCGCCAGCAGGGGAAGATCGGCAAGGGCATCGACGCGGTGCTCTTCGTCCCGAGCGCGCCGGTGGAGCAGTGGGGCCCGCTGCTCGAGGCCAAGGGGGAGGCCCTGCTCACCATCCTCTTCAACGTCTCGGGAACGCGGCTCGGCAAGGCCGGGCCCGCCGGCTCCGTCCGCTACGAGAGCCAGGACATCCCCGGGCTCGTGCTGGAGGTCGCGCCCGCCCAGGCGCTCGGCTGGAAGAAGTGCGAGCGCTGCTGGACCTGGAGCCCCCGGGTGGGCGAGCACTCCGCCCATCCGACGCTCTGCGAGCGCTGCGCGCCCGTCGTGACGGCGCTGGGCCGGTGACGTCGGCCGCCCTCACCGCGCTGGCCGTCCTCGTCCTCGACCAGCTCACGAAGCTCTGGGCACTGCAGGGCCTGGCGCCGGGCCGGCCCGTCCCGGTGATCGACGCGTTCTTCTCCCTCACGCTCGTGATGAACCCCGGCCTGGCCTTCGGCATGCTCTCGTCCACGCCGGCGGGCTGGCGATGGCTCGTGGCGCTGCTCTCCATCGGCGCGCTCGCGGTGCTGGGGGTGGTCGGGCTCCGGATGCTACCGGGCGGCGGCCGCCTCACCCCGCTCGCCCTCGGCTTCATCTTCGGCGGGGCGGTCGGCAACCTGATCGATCGCGGCCGCTTCGGGGCGGTGATCGACTTCCTGGACTTCTACTGGCGCGGCTATCACTGGCCGGCGTTCAACGCGGCGGACTCCGCGATCACGGTCGGGGTGGCCCTCCTCGCGCTGCGGCTGCTCACCGCGCCCTCGTCGTCGGACTGAGGCGCCGGACGGGCCACGGCCGCCAGGTGACCGAGGACCGTCGCTTCAGCCAGGTGGTCGAGGGCGACTCCGCCGGGGCCCGGCTCGATCAGTGGCTGGCCGGTCGCCTCCCGGAGCTCTCGCGCATGCGGGTCAAGGCCCTCATCGCCGGGGGCCGGACCCGCGTCGACGGCCGCGCGGTCAAGGCGGCCTACCGCGTGCAGGCCGGGGAGCGCGTGGAGGTGACGATCCCGCCGCCACCGCGGGACGGGATCGCGCCCGAGGCGGTCCCGCTCCGCGTCGTCTTCGAGGACGCGGACGTCCTGGTGGTGGACAAGCCCGCCGGCATGGTGACCCACCCGGGCGCGGGGCGCATCGACACCACGCTCGCGGCCGCGGCCCTCGCCCACTCGCCGGAGATGGCCGGCGTGGGTAGCCCCAGGCGGCCCGGGATCGTCCATCGCCTCGACAAGGGCACCTCCGGGCTGATCGTGCTGGCCAAGACCCAGGCCGCGTACGACGGGCTCACCTCCCAGCTCGCGCGCCGGACGGTGAGCCGGCGCTATCTCGCGCTCGCCCAGGGCGCGCTGCGCCGGGCGGAGGGGACGATCGACGCGCCGCTCGGGCGCGATCCACGCTCCCGGGTCCGCATGGCGATCGTGCCCGAGGGCCGGGGCAAGCGGGCGGTCACCCACTACCGGGTGCTCGAGCGCTTCGGCAGCGGCGCCTCCGCGGTGACGCTCCTCGAATGCCGGCTCGAGACCGGTCGGACCCATCAGATCCGGGTCCACCTGGCCTCCCTCGGCCATCCTCTTCTGGGCGACGAGACCTACCGGGGCCGGCGCGCCGCCCCGGCCGGCGACCCGGTGCTCGCCGAGCTCGTCGAAGCGCTCGGCGGCGTCGCGCTGCACGCCGCCGGTCTGGCGTTCACGCACCCGGTCACGGGCGAGCCGATGACCTTCGCGTGTCCTTCGCCCGACAGGATCGAGCGCATCCTGTCTCATCTCCGCAACAGGCCGAGCTGAGCGGCCCGCCGACACGACGGCGGGCGCGGGGCAACGCCCCATCGCGCCGGCGTATTCGGCGTCCCGACGCGCGTCAGATGCGTGGCATGCCGCGTGCTAACATGGTCGGTACCATGAATCAGCTCACCGCCATCATTCTGGCAGCCGGCGAGGCCAAGCGAATGCGCTCGGCCCGTCCCAAGGTCCTTCACCCGCTCTGCGGCCGTCCCCTGATTGCCTACCCGCTGGGCGCAGCGGGGGCGCTCGGAGCCCGCGTGGTGGTCGTGGTGGGCCGGGCGGCGGAGGAGGTCCGGGCGGCGGTCGCGCCCGAGATCGGCGCCGCGTTCGTCGAGCAGAAGGAGCGCCTCGGCACCGGGCACGCGGTGCTCCAGACGCACGTGGCCTGCGGGGACGCCCCCGGCACCGTCCTGGTCCTGCCGGGCGACGTGCCGCTGCTGTCCGAGGCCACCCTCAGGCGGCTGGTCGAGCGTCACGTGGAGAGCGGCGCGGCCGCGACGCTCCTCACCGCGGAGGTGGCGGATCCCACCGGCTACGGCCGCGTGGTGCGGGAGCACGGCCGTCCGGTGGGGATCGTCGAGCACCGGGACGCGACGGCGGTGGAGCGGCGGATCCGGGAGATCGGCACCAGCGTGTACTGCTTCGACGCCCGGCGCTTCTGGCCCGCGCTGGCCCAGGTGACGCCCGACAACGAGCAGCACGAGTACTACCTCACCGACGTGATCGGCATCCTGCACCGCCAGGGCCAGCGTCTCGAGGCGGTGATCACCGAGGACCCGAGCGAGTGCCTGGGCGTGAACGACCGGCGGCAGCTGGCCGAGCTCGCCGGGATCATGCGCCGGCGCATCCTCGACCGTCTGATGGCGGCGGGGGTGACCGTGATCGATCCGGCCACCACCTACGTCGACGACACGGTGACGATCGGGATGGACACCGTGCTGCACCCGAACGTGAGCCTGACCGGGCGCACCGCGGTGGGGGCCGACTGCGTGGTGGGCGCGGGCTGCCAGGTGACCGACACCACGCTCGCCGACTCGGTCCTGCTCAAGCCCTACTGCGTGCTCGCCGAGTCGACGGTCGAGACCGGCGCCCAGCTCGGTCCCTTCTGCCATCTGCGGCCGCTGAGCCACGTGGGCGCCAACGCCAAGATCGGCAACTTCGTCGAGCTCAAGAAGTCCAGGATCGGCCGCGGCTCGAAGGTCCCCCACCTCTCCTACGTGGGCGATACCCAGATGGGCGAGGGCGTCAACGTGGGCGCGGGCACGATCACCTGCAACTACGACGGGGTGAAGAAGCACGAGACCGTCATCGGCGACCGGGTGTTCGTGGGCACGAACTCGAGCCTGGTGGCCCCGCTCACGATCGGGGACGGCGCCTACGTGGCGGCCGGCTCGGTCATCACCAAGAACGTCCCGCCGGGATCGCTGGCGGTGGCGCGCGGCCGGCAGGAGACGCGCGAGGGATGGGTCTCGCGCAAGCAGAAGGACAAGCCCTCCAAGCACGGGGAGTAGGGCCATGTGTGGAATCGTCGGCTACGTCGGGGACAAGAGCGCAACCGAGATCGTGCTGGAGGGGCTCAAGCGGCTCGAGTACCGCGGCTACGACTCCGCGGGCGTGGCGGTGATCGGGCTCGAGGGGCTGCAGATCCGCCGCGCCGCCGGACGCATCAAGGTGCTGGAGGGCATTCTCCGCGAGCGGCCGATCGACGGCCCCATCGGGCTCGGCCACACCC
>DATFAJ010000677.1:0-25967 GCA_035254745.1 Candidatus Methylomirabilota bacterium
CGGCTCGACCCCGCGTTCTTCCTCGGTGGCGAGATGACGCTCGATGCCGGGGCGGCCCGTCGGGCCGTCGCCGCGCAGGTGGCGGGGCCGCTCGGCCTCGATCCGCTCGCGGCGGCCAGCGGCATCGTGGAGATCGCCAACGCCCACATGATCGGCGCGATGCGGCTGGTCTCGGTGCAGCGCGGCTACGACCCGCGCGACTTCGTGCTGGTGGCCTTCGGCGGCGCCGGCCCGCTGCACGCCAACGCGCTCGCGCGCGAGCTCTCCATCCCCACCGTGCTGGTGCCGCCGAGCCCGGGCATCGCCTCCGCGCTCGGCATGCTCGCGACCGACGTCCGCCACGAGTTCGTGGCCACCCGGCGGCTGCGCCTCGACGGGCTCGCGCCCGCCGCGCTGGAGGCGCTCTTCGCCGACTTCGGGGCGGAAGGGGAGGCGCGCCTCGAGCGCGACGGGGTGCCGCTCGCGGACCGCCGCATGCAGCGGAGCGCGGATCTCCGCTACCACGGCCAGTCGTTCGAGCTGCCGGTGACGGTGCCGCCCGGCTCCCTGTCGGAAGCCGACGTCACGCGCCTTCGAGAAGAATTCCACGCCGCCCACGAGCGCGCCTACGGCTACGCCGCCCCGGAGGACTCCGTCGAGCTCGTGAACGTCCGACTCGCCGCGGTGGGCGTGACGCCGAAGCCGCGGCGCGCGCCGCTGCCGGAGGGCGGAGCCTCGGCCGCCGCCGCGCTCAAGGGCCGACGCGACGTCTGGTTCGCGGAGGCGGGCGGCTTTCGTCCGACCCAGGTCCTCGACCGCGGCAAGCTGCTGCGCGGCAACGTGATCGAGGGGCCCGCGATCGTGGAGGAGCCCGACGCGAGCACGCTCGTGCACCCGGGCTGGGCCGCGACGGTCGACGAGTACGGCAACCTCGTGCTGCGCCCGTCGACCGCGCGCTGACTGCGCCGGTCGCTCAGGCGGGCGCGTCGGGCGGCGGGAAGAGCCACGCCGCCACATGGACCAGGACCTGGCTCCAGATGACGAGCACGAGCAGCCCGAAGAACGTGCTGCCGACGTCGAGCTGACGCCAGCTCGCGTCCCCCGGCAAATCCGCCCGCGCCAGGGCGAGCGCCGCCGTGAGGACCGCCGTCGTGGCGAGCCCGAAGAGACGGAGCCCGACCGAGATGTGCTCCGGCCGCCCTTGTCGCAGCGTCAGGTCCTGCTCGGCCCGCGTCCACGCGAGCCAGGCCGCGAGCGCGATCCGGTAGGAGAGCCAGGCGGCCGCCGCCACCGCGCCCCACCGGAACGCGAAGGCCCAGGTCGCCGGCGGCACCCACGCGAGCCAGCGCCCGGCTCCGAGCGGGTCGCCGGAGCCCACGGCCCAGAGCCGGAGCGTCTCGAGATCCGGCCCCCGCGTGAGCGCCACCAGCGCCCAGGGCAGGGGGATCAGCCAGCGCACGGCGCGGAGCCATCCGGCGCGCCAGCGGCTGCGGTCCGCGCCGGCCTCGCCGCCGTCGGGGCCCCGGCTCGGCAGGCGGCCGAGCCACCCCGCGCCGGCCTCCTCGGCGAGCAGCCGCACCACCGGCAGCACGAACCCGTCGCGGTTGTCCCAGTAGGTCGTGTGATCGCGCACCGTCGAGGCCTCGTTCCAGATCCGCGTGGAGACCGGGCGGCCGGCGGCGCTCGTGCGGGTCGCACCGTTCGGCACCGGGTCGGCCGACGCCCAGAAGTCGAGCCATCGCCCGACGGTCGGTGGCACCGGGATCGAGTGAATCACGTCGTCCTGCACCGCCGGCGAGAGCGTCAGACGCACGGTGGCGGCCAGGACGACCAGGATCGCCACCAGGAGCACGAACGGCATCATCTCCAGATTTCGCGTCTCCGCGAGGACGATCCCGGCGCCCGCGCCGCCCGCGAACAGGCCCGTGACGAGGACGATCGCGGCGGTGGGCAGCCACGGCCGCGAGGGGCCCCAGGCGCGAACCGCCCGCTGCGCGGCGGACACCGCCAGGCCGAGCGCCGCGCTGCCCCCGAGCCAGATCGCGGGCACGAGCCAGAGCTGGCGCGGAGTGATGCGGCCGCTCGCGACGAGCTGCCAGAGCCACCCGCCCACCGCCGCGGCCGCGAGCAGGCAGCCGGACGTGACGCGGATCGGGTCCCGCTCGAGCCAGCCGGGGCCCGCGTCGTCGCCGGGCGGGGCGCCGGCGAGCCGCGGAGAGTCGAACCAGCGGAGCATGGACAGCTTGTTGATCCCGGCCCCGAAGGTCACGAGGGTGACGGGTCGCGGCGCGCCGGCGGGGGCGCCGCCGTCGGCGTCACGACGGAGGGCCTCGAGCGCGACCGTCGCGCCCTGGGAATGGGCGAGGACCACCCGCGGCCCGCGCCATTCCGGGCCGCACGTCCGCTCGAGCCACGCGAGCGTCCCCGACACCTCGCTGCACACCGCGGCCGCGGTGACCGGGCTCTCGAGGAACACCATGCTGTCGCCCGCGGTCGCGGCGAGGGCGCGCTGGATCCGGCCGACGGCGGCGCGGACCGCATCGATGGGCACGAGGCCCACCAGCAGGCAGAGAGCGAGGGCCAGGACCACGAACGGGGCGAGGAGCAGCGCCGCCAGGAGCTGACCCGCGACCAGGAGGCGGGCGGCGAGGCGCCGCGCCCTCCCGTCCACCTCGTCGAGCCGCCGGTAACGCTGGCCGACGTGCATCGCGATGGTCCACGGGACCGCCCGGAAGCTCCACGACGCGAGCTGGCCGAACGACGGCGCGACGAAGGCCTCGGCCCACCACGCCTCCGCCGCGAGCCAGCGCTCGTCGACGCCCTCGCCGCGCAGGCGCACGACCGCATGCGGCGGGCTCGCGGCACCTCCGCTCAGGGTGGCGCGCTCCACCTCGACCGACACTCGGCCCGCGGTGGCGGCCTCGCCCGCGGTGGCAGCTTCGATGGTGCGCACGATCGTGTCGAGCCAGGTGAGCAGCGTGGTGCCCCGGCCCTGCTCGCCCACGCCGTGGACCAGCACCAGGCCGAGCGCGATGGGAGGGGCCGTCGAGTCGGGGCTCATGCACGCTCCCTTCGCCCGCGGTGGTGGAGACGGAGGCGCTCGACCGGAGCGCGGCTCACGATAGGGCAGCGCGCCGAGAGACGTCAAGGTCGAAGGCGCTCGTGTGACGGTTTGCGGCAGGACGGCGCGGCGGGGGGAGCGCCAAGCGTGCGGATCTGCTGGCCTCCGGCGTGGCGCACGCCTTGCAACCTTCACCCCCTGCCTCAGCGCATCGCCCATCTCTCGCCGTCGAGGAGGCTCGTCAATGGGATTCTCGGGGATTCGCGCGGTCATCCTGGTGTTCGTGTTGGTAGGGCTCGTGCTCGCCGTGACCCAGCTCGGCCTGCCCGGCTGGATCCTGCCGGTCGGCCTGATCGGCAGCGCGGCGGGCCTCAAGGCGTGGGAGAAGCGCGCCTCGTCCTGACGTCCGCTCGCGGTTGACGCCGGGCTCCTCCGGGCGCAGCATGCCGCCCGGAGGAGCTCACGTCATGCCCGTCACCCTCGTCACCGGCACCAGCACCGGCATCGGCTACGCCACCGCGCTCCACTTCGCCCGCCACGGCCACCGCGTGATCGCCACCATGCGCAACCTGGCCAAGGCCGGCCCGCTCGAGACCGCCGCCCGCGACGAGAAGCTGCCCCTCGTCCTTCGCGAGCTCGACGTGACCCGGCCCGAGTCGATCGCGCGCGCGGTCGGCGAGACGGTGGAGCGCGAGGGGCCCATCGACGTCCTGGTCAACAACGCGGGCATCGGCGGCGCCACCCCGCTCGAGCTGACGCCGGAGGACGAGCACCGCGCGATGTTCGAGGCGAACTACTGGGGGCCGATCCGCCTGATCCAGGCGGTGCTGCCCTCGATGCGCGAGCGCCGCACCGGCTGCATCGCCAACGTGACCTCGATCGCGGGGCGGGTGGCGACTCCCAACCAGATCGCGTACTCGGCCTCCAAGCACGCGCTGGGCGCGGCGAGCGAGGCTCTGGCCCACGAGGTGGCCGCCTTCGGGGTCCGGGTCGCGATCATCGAGCCCGGCGTGATCCAGACCGCGATCTTCGAGAACTCCGCCGGGGCGACCCGCTACGACAAGAACTCGCCCTACCGCCAGATCATGCGCCGCAACGGCAAGCTCTTCGCGGCCGGCTTCCGCAATCCGGGGCGCCCCGAGACGGTCGCGGAGGTGATCTGGGAGGCGGTGACCACCGACCGGCCGCGCCTGCGCTGGCTGGTGGGCACCGACGCGGAGGGTCTCGCCGCGGGGCGGGCCCGCATCAGCGACGAGGAGTGGGTGGCGATGGGCGCGGGGCTCGAGGACGCGGAGTACAACGCGCGCTTCAAGCGCTATTTCGGGATCGAGCTGATCTAGCTCGCGCGACGTCCCCCGCGCTACATCCCGAGGTAGGCCCGCCGCACCAGGTCGCTGTCGAGCAGGGTCTGGCTCGGGCCCTCGGCCACGATGCGGCCGGTCTGGAGCACGTAGCCGCGCTCGGCGGCGGCAAGCGCGGCGGGCACGTTCTGCTCCACCAGCAGCACGGTCAGGCCCTCCTGGCGGTGGAGCATCTGCAGCACGTCGAGGATCGAGTCCACGATGCGCGGCATGATGCCGAGGCTCGGCTCGTCGAGCATCAGGAAGCGCGGCCGCGACATGAGGGCGCGCGCGATCGACAGCATCTGGCCCTCGCCGCCCGAGAGCGTGCCCGCCCGCTGGGCCATCCGCTGGCGCAGCACCGGGAAGAGCCCGAAGACGCGCTCGAGCATCTCCTGGCGGCGCTTCGGGTCGCGGTCGCGGAAGGTGCCGAGCCGCAGGTTCTCGGCCACCGAGAGCCGGCTGAAGAGTCGCCGGCCCTCCGGCACCAGCGCGATGCCGAGCCCCACCCGGTCCGGCGCCTCGACGTCGTCGACGCGCTTGCCGTCGAACCAGATCTCCCCGCGGCGTGGCGTGAGCAGGCCGGCGATGGTCTTGAGCAGCGTGGTCTTGCCCGCGCCGTTGGCGCCGACCAGCGCCACCGCCTCGCCGGCCCGTACCTCGAGCGACACGCCGTGGAGCGCCACGACGCCGCCCCCATAGGCGACTTCCGCGTCCCGCACCGAGAGCAGCACGGGGCCCGGCGCGGGTGCGGGGCTAGGCGCGGCCACGGTAGCGGTCTCCCAGGTAGGCGGTGATCACGCGCTCGTCGCGCGCGACCTCGGCGGGTGGCCCCTCGGTGAGCTTCTCGCCGTGGTCCAGCACGACCACCCGGTGCGAGAGCGGCATCACCACCTCCATCACGTGCTCGACCACGCAGATCGCGAGGCCGAGCTCGCGGTGGATGCGGCGCACCAGCTCCACCGCGGCGGTGGTCTCGAACGGGGTGAGGCCCGACATCGCCTCGTCGAGGAGCAGCAGGCGCGGGGCGGTCGCGAGCGCGCGGGTGATCTCGAGCCGCTTCTTGTCGGCCAGGGTGAGGGCGGCGGCCGCCACGTCCTCCTTGCCCCCGAGCCCGGTGAAGGCCAGCAGGTCGAGCGCGCGGGCCCGCGCGGGGCCGATCCGGCTCGAGCGCCGGAGCGCTCCGCAGATCACGTTCTCCAGCACCGTCATGCGCCCGAAGCTCCGCACCACCTGCCAGGTGCGTGCGATGCCGAGCCGGCAGACCTGCTCGGGACGCGCGCGCGAGATGTCGGTGCCGTCGAGCACGATCCGGCCCTCGTCCGGGTGCAGCGAGCCGCTGATGCAGTTGAAGAGCGTGGTCTTGCCCGCCCCGTTGGGCCCGATGAGGCCCACGATCTCGCCGGGCTCGATGGCGAGCGAGACGTCGCGGTTGGCCACGAGGCCGCCGAAGCGCTTGGTGCACCGCTCGACCTGCAGCAGCGCGGCCATCGCGGTCAGCGCCTCCCCGCCGGGGCGGGGGCGCGGCCCCGGAAGCGGGCGGCCCACTGGGCCCACGGCAGCGAGAGCAGCCCGTTGGGCCGCCAGCCCGCGATCAGCATGATCACCGCGCCGTAGATGATGAGGTCGATGCCGCGGCCGGCGAGCGGGCCCGCCCCCAGGGTGGCGGTCATGAGCTGCGAGATCGGGATCAGGACGATCGCGCCGAGCACCGGACCCCACAGCCGCCCGAGGCCGCCCACCACCGCGGCCATCATGGGCAGGATGTTCCAGTTCACCTCGAGCACCTGGTCGGGGAAGACGGCCAGCGCCCAGAAGCCGTAGAGGGTACCGCCCGCCGCGAAGATCGCGGCCATGAGGCAGCGCGCGATCACCTTGTAGAGACGGCTGTCGATGCCGATGGCCTCGGCCCCGTCCTGGTCGTCGCGCACCGCCCGGAAGTAGAAGCCCCACTTGGAGCGCTCCACCGTCCGGGCGACCAGCAGCGTGACCACGAACAGCAGGAGCGAGAGGTAGTAGAACCCGAGCCCCTTGCCGCGCCCGGGGAACTCCATCGTGAGGATGCCGTGGACGAAGCTGCCGCCGGCCGCGACCGGGATGAAGAGCCCCTGGCTGCCGTTGATGAGCGGCCACGTGGCGCCGATGGGCTGGGCGATCATCCACATCGCCACGGTGGCGATCGCGAAGTAGTGCCCGCGGAGCCGGGTCACCGGGTAGGTGAGCGCGGCGCAGATGACCATCGAGACCACCACCGCGCCCAGGAGGGCGAGCCACGCGTTCCAGCCGAAGTGGATGGACAGGAGCGCGGCGGTGTAGGCTCCGATCGCGAAGAAGATGCTCGGACCGAAGTCGAACTGCCCGGCCCAGCCGCCGATCACGTTCCAGCCGATGCCGAGCATGGCGTTGAGCAGGACCAGGAAGCCCACCGTCTCGTAGTAGATCTGGCCGCTGCGCTCGAAGGGGATCGGGTAGAGCAGGGCCACGAGGGCGGCGGCCACCCAGGCGACCTGCTGCGCGCGGCCGGCACGGGGCGGGGAGCTAGAAGCGGCCAAACAGCCCCTGGGGCCGGAACAGGCCGATCAGGATGTAGGAGCCGAACACGAAGGCGTCCTTGAAGGCGGGCGGCAGGTACGCCGCGGTCACGCTCTGCACGACCCCGACCAGGAGCGCGGCCAGGAGCGTGCCCAGGATCGAGCCGAAGCCGCCCAGGGCGACGATCGCGTAGGCGAGCACGGTGAAGGAGAGGCCCGCCTGCGGGTACACCGAGAAGAAGTTGGCCAGGATGACGCCCGCCACCGCGACCAGCGCGGTGCCGAGGCCCCAGGCCACCGCGTACATGCGCTGGGGACGGATGCCCACCAGCATCGCCGCGTCGCGATCCTCCGCGGTGGCCTGGAGCGCGAGCCCGAAGTCGGTGCGGTCGATCAGCAGGTACAGCAGCAGGAAGAGGCCGAGGGCGATGAGGCCGCCGACCAGGAGAGGGACCCCGACCCGGATGCCCCCCAGGCTCAGGTTGGCGCCGCTGAGACGGGTGAGCAGGCTGCCCTCGATGAAGCGATAGTCGCTCGTGAAGAGCGCCACCACCCCGTTCTGGATGAAGAAGAAGAGGCCCACGGTGGCGAAGATCTGCGTGAAGACCTCGCCGCGCTGGACCTTCTGCATGAGCCCGCGGTAGACGAGAACCCCCGCTCCGTACATGACCACCGCGAGGGGAACCATGGTGACGAGGGGGTCCCAGCCCAGCCAGGCGCTGAGCCCCCACGCCCCGAACATGCCGAGCATCATGAACTCGCCGTGGGCGAAGTTGATCATCTCCATCAGGCCCCAGATGATGGCGAGCCCCACCGCGACCAGCGCGTAGAGCAGCCCCATCTGGAGCCCATCGGCCACCGCCTGGAGGAAGAGCGTCACGATCGCGCGAGCTACTTCTTGCTGCGCGTCTCCCGCTCCTGCCAGCTCGGGGACGGGAAGATCGGCTTGAAGCCAGCCTGGGTCGCGAGATCCCACGGCCAGATGGTGTGCTTCTCGTCGTCCCAGCCGATCTGCGTGACCACGCCGCTCGCCAGCTCGTTCTGGCGGTTCTTGTCGAACTTGATCCCCTTGTAGTCGATGATCATCACGTCGGGCTTCATGTCGGTCTCGTTGGCGGCCTTGGCCAGTGCGGCCGGCTCCACCGACTTGGCGCGGTTGATCGTGTCGGCCATCCAGAGCAGGCCGGTAATCTCGCGCATCGCGAGCTCGCCCATGTCCTGCCCGCGGCTGTACTTCTTGTAGATCTCGTTGACCTTCTTCCACGCCGGCTTCTTGCTGGCCAGGTCGATGGCGGTCGGATCACGGCCGAGCCAGCCCGCCGCGCCCGCGGTCGCCTTCTGGGCGGTCAGCCAGGTCTGGTCGGAGTAGGCGCCGTTGCTGGTGGCGATGACCTTGGGCATGTAGCCGGCGCGCTTCATGTCGGCCTGGAACACGGTGGTCTCGGCCGGGTACTGGACCGAGAAGAGGACGTCCGGGTTCGCGGCCTGCAGCCGCTGCACCTCGGAGGCCAGCGTGGTCGAGCCGGTCTTGGTGGTGAGGTCGGCCACGATCTTGTAGCCGCCCTTCTCCGCCAGCTCGGCCGCGATCTTGCGGTTGTCCTGGCAGAAGAGGTTGTCGCAGGTGAAGAGCGCGATGGTCTTGAGGTCCTTGGGGCCGCCGTGCGCCGGCCACTCCTTCAGGAACTGGAAGACGCTCGCCACCATGGTGCTGTCGTTGGGCCCGGTGCGGTAGAACCACTTGAAGCCCTTCTCGGTCAGGGTCGGCGAGGCGCAGGCGTGGCAGCTCATCGGGATGCCGTAGCTGTCCACCAGCGGCTGGATGATCGAGGTGTTGCCGCTGGTGCCCTCGCCGTTGAGCCAGTGGACCTTGTTGACCGTGATGAGCTGCTCGGCCAGCGTCCGGGCCTGGTCGCCGCGGCTCTGGTCGTCGCGCACCACCAGCGTCATCTTGGCTCCGCCCAGGCCCGGGAAGCCCTTGCCGGGGCCGAGCGGCACGCTGAGGTCCGGGTAGTCGTTGTTGACGATGTCCTCCACGGTCTGCCCGGCCCAGAGGTACTGCTGGCCCAGGCTCGCGAAGTTCCCGGTGAGCGGCAGCAGCTCGCCGATCAGGACCTCGCTGACCGGTCCGGCGGCGCGGGCCCCGGGCGCGAGCTGGACGGCGACGAACGACAGCACCGCGACGGCAACGATGACGCGGAGAATCCGCATGCGTGCCCCTCCTTGCAGTGAGTGCGGGAACGGACGGCTCGCGACCATGGCGGACCGCGGCCGGCATCGGCCGGCGGGCCCGACTTGCGCGCGCCGAGTCTAGCGCAGGACCCCCACTCTGAGAAGGGCTCTTATTCCTCTTCCCCTCTCCCCTCAGGGGAGAGGGCAGGGTGAGGGTGGTACGGGTGAGGGATGGTACTTAGTACCGCTCCATCACCCGCCGGGCGAACTCCTGGCTGAAGCGCCACTTCTCGTCCACGCCGATGGCGAACATCAGCTCCCGCAGCCCGCCCCGCTCGAGCTCGCGGATGTGCTCGATCAGCTCGTCGGCCTCGCCCACTAGGCAGGTGGCCCGCACCAGGTCGGCGTCGATCAACTCGGCCTCGCCGGGGTGGAGGTAGGTGTAGTGGCCCTCGTGGGTGCGGAAGTGCCGGTGGGCGCGCGGGACCTCCTCCACCAGGGCGCAGTAGCGGGCCCAGATGCGTCGCAGGAAGGGCGGCACCTCGATGCCGCGCTCCTGCACCGCATCATAGAAGTAGTACACGCTGGCCATCACGTTCGGGCCCACGGTGCGGATGACCCGCTCGGAGTCGGCCGGCTCGCCCGGATCGAGCAGGACCACGTTGGTCAGCGCCGCGGTGTGGAAGTCGGCCCCGAGCGTCCGGCCCGCCCGCGCGGCGCCGGCGCGGCAGCGGGCGAGGGCCTCCGCGGGGGCGATGCCGCGCGGCGGGATCGCGAACACGACGCCGTCCCCGTGCTCGCCGGCCAGCTCCATGGCCCGCGGGCCGAAGGCGGAGACGTAGAGGGGGATGCGCGGCTCGAGGCTCATGTACTTCTTCTCGCGGATCAGCATCTTGATCGGGTGCGTCGCCCCGCGCGGCGCGTAGTCCACCGCCTCCCCGCGGAGGAGGCCCCGCAGCACCCGCAGGTGCTCACCGTACTCCGCGAGCCGCATGGGCGGCTGGCCCATCGAGCGGGTGGCGGTGTTGCCGGTGCCCACGCCCAGGTGCACGCGGCCCGGGGCGAGCCGGTTGAGGGTGGCCATGGCCGCCACGTGCACCGGGGGGATCCGGGTTCCGCAGATGGCCACCCCGGGGCCGAGGCGGATGCGGCGGGTCTGCTGGGCGGCCAGGGCCAGCACCGCGTAGCAGTCCGAGAACAGCATCTGGCTGTCGGTGACCCACACCGAGTCGTAGCCGAGGGTCTCGGCGTGGCTGAAGAAGCCGATCTCGTCCACGTCGGCCATCACGCAGATGGAGAAGCGCATGCGCGTCCTTTCTCAGTTCTTGTCGCGGATCGTCTCGAGCATCTGGCGGGCCCGCGGCGCTTCCTTGAGGGTGAAGCGCGGGCGGTCGGTGGGGGCCTTCTCGGCCAGGAGCGCCTGCAGCTCCCGCCGGGCCTCCGCGTACCGCCCCATGTTGACGTAGAGCTGGGCCAGCTCGAGGCGCACGCCGGTGAGCCGCGGGTCCAGCCGCTGCGCGGTCTTGAACTGCTCCTCGGACTCCTTGCGGTCGCCCCCCAGCAGGATCGGCAGCTCGCGCGCGATGCTGCCCGCCATGATGTGGGCCTCGATGTTCTTCGGGTCGAGCTGCAGCACCACGTCCACCTCCCGCCGCAGATCGCGCAGGGCGAGGGCGGAGTGGAGCAGCCCCTTGGCCTGCGACCACGTGCCGAGCGTGATCGCGTACCAGAGGTGGGCGTTCGGGTCCTTCGGCGCCAGCTCGGTCGCGCGCTTGGCCAGGTCGCGCGCCCGCTCGTAGGCCGCGACCCGGGCCTCGTCGGTCTTCCCGCGCTCCTCCCCGTAGAGGAACCACGCGCGGGCCAGGGTCAGGAGGGTGGGGACGTCGGTCCCCGCCCCCTTGGCCACCGCGGCCTCGAGCAGATCCCGGGCGCGGTCGATGCGGGCCGGGTCGTCCTGGTACTGCTTGAGCAGGCCGCGCGCGGTCTCCACCGGGGTCTGGGCCGGCGCCGACACCGGGGCCACCACGATCAGGACGACGGCGAGGCCGAGCCGGGAAAGTCTCACGTGCCGATGAGCGCCTGCGAGATGATAGCACCGCGCGGGTGCCGGTGGTCGGGGCCGCGGGGTTCGGCTACGATGGTCCCGGCGATCGGACTCGCCGACCGCGAAAGGAGACCGGGTCGACCATGATGCTAGGGATGACGCTGGAGACGTTCACCAGGGTGCACGTCGTGATCAGCCTGATCGGCGTCGTCTCGGGCCTGGCGGTCGTGTTCGGGATGGTGGCCGGGCGGCTGCGCGACGGCTGGACGACCCTCTTTCTGCTGAGCACCGCGCTGACGAGCCTGACCGGCTTCGGCTTTCCCTTCGACCATCTGCTGCCCTCCCACAAGGTCGGGATCGTCTCGCTGGTCGTGCTGGCGATCGTGATCGTGGCCGGGTCTCGCGCTCACCGCGGAGGCTACTGGCGCTGGATCTACCCGATCGGCTGCGTGATCGCGCTGTACCTGAACGTGTTCGTGCTGATCGTGCAGGCGTTCCAGAAGATTCCGACCCTGGCCGCGATGGCCCCCACGCAATCGGAGCCGCCGTTTCAGCTCGTGCAGCTCGTGGTGTTCGGGATCTTCGGATGGCTCGCGGTCGCGGCGGTGAGGCGGTTTCGCTCCTAGCCGGGCGGGGCCCGGTCACTGGGCCGTCGCGCGCCATCTCGCGCGGCGCGACGTCGCCCGGGCGTACGTCTGGAGGAGCAGGTCCGGCCAGCAGAGCACGAGGTTCTTGAGGTTCGCCCGGAGCGGGCCCTGGTTCGCGAGTGACCTCGTGGTCGCCCAGCAGCAGGCCAGGGGACGTCCGCTCTTGCGATAGGTGTACGCCAGGTCGAAGAGCTTCTGTCCCAGGATCGCCGCCGCCTGCCGTCGGACGTGGGGCTCGAAGAGCGGCCACACCATGAGCTTGCGGAAGATGGAGGCGATGACCTCGCCCGCCGAGGGGTCGTTCTCGAAGTCGCTGAGGTTGTCGCCCTCTCGAAAGACGTCGTTCAGGCAGCTCGTGGTCGCGACGACCGGAGTCACCGCGGCCAGTCGGACCCACAGATCGTAGTCCTCACAGAACCAGAGGCGCTCGTCGAAGCCGCCCACCCGGTAGAAGGCGTCCCGCCGGAACATGACACCGGACGAGCTGATGAACCGGCCGGGCAGGAGGCGCTCGACCGCATCGCGGATGATTCCGTCGACGGCTCCCGACTCGGGAGCGAGCGGGAACTCGACCGCCGGGCGTCCATGGGTCGTCATGTTCGAGATGCAGAAGCCGGCGTGAGGATGCTGGGAGAGTAGCCGCAGCTGATACTGGGTCTTCTCGGGAACCCACGTGTCGTCGGAGTCGAGGAGGGCGATCCATTCGCCGGACGCTTCCGCGACGCCTCGATTTCTCGCCGCGGCCGGCCCCCGGTTGTCCTGGCGGACGATCCTGAGCGGAACGGGATATCGCGTCGGCACCGTGATCGGCGGCTCCGAGCCGTCGTCCACCAGGATGACCTCGTCCGGAAGGATCGTCTGCCGGGAGATCGACTCCAGGGCCCGATCCAGCAGCCGGGGACGGTCCTTGCACGGAATGACGGCCGATATTCCGACGCCCATGGGTGCTCCGCCGCAGGCATTGCGGCTCGGGTCGGGTGCGATGCGCGCGATGGGGCACGCCCGGCTCATCCGGCTGCCGCGTGGGGACCTCGATCCCCGGGGCGGGGCGCCCACGAGCGGTGGAGACCGCGAGGGCCGGAGGGGGCGGCGCGGCGCTCGGAGGGGACGGCTCGGCGTGGGTCCGACCGGGATCAAGTGGCTCAGGTCGACCTCCTGACCGGGTATCGATCTCCCGCGTCGGGACGGTGAACAAGCACGCCGGCGTTGCGACCGAATCTAGGAGATGGCGATGCTGGGAGTCAAGATTTCCGTGCAACACGCGGCCGCGGAGGACATGGTCGGGCGGCTGTGCTTCGGGTGGGGCTCGTGGCGAGCGAGGCCCTTAAATGCGCCAGAGAAAGACCGATAAGCCGGGTTCTGTCTGACCGCCGAGGTTGCCCCCGTCGGCGAGATGATCATTTCTCTAGGACGCCGGTTACCCGGCGCCTCAAGCGGCCATACCCGAGAGCCCCACGCGGGCCGCGCTTCACCTGCCCTTGCGAGCAGGATCGCTCTCCTATTTGGCCTTGCTCCGGGTGGGGTTTACCGAGCCAGCCCGGTCACCCGGGCTGCTGGTGAGCTCTTACCTCACCGTTTCACCCTTACCGCCCGTGAAGGCGGCGGTCTGTTCTCTGTGGCACTGATCCGTGGGGTCGCCCCCCCTGGCCGTTAGCCAGCACCCTGCCCTGCGGAGCCCGGACTTTCCTCCCGTGCGGTTGCCCGCACCGGCGATCATCCAGCCTTCTCTGACGCAATCAAAGAGCGTGTGTCGCTGCCGAGCAGTATAGCCTACGCGGCGGGCCCGCGCGGCTCCGCGGGCTCGCGCTCAGGGCTCCTGGCGCCTGCTCGCCTTCCGGCTGGCCCGCCGCTCGAGCTCCCAGTAGCGTCGATCGCGGTCCGCGAGGATCTCCTCGGTCGGCCGCAGGGGCGCCTGGGACGGCTGCTCCACGCCCAGCGCGTGGCCGATCTCGTCGACCACGTCCTGGTCCGGGGTCGACACGCTGCCTCCCACCGCTTCCTCGCCGGAGCTCTCCGCCCGCTGCCAGTCCGCGTCGAGGTCGCCCGCGGTCGCCCGGGGCCCGGTCTCGTGGTGCTCGATGAGGTCGCGCAGGAGGCCCACCGTGCTGCCGCGATCCTCGCCACCCTCCCGGCTGCGTCGAGTGGCCGCGGTGCGCTTCTTCGGGCGGCTGCGCGGCTTCCGGGCCGCCGGCGCCGCGCGCTTCGTCCGGGGCCGCTTCGCCTGCGGCCGCTTCGTGCCGGCGCGCCTGGTCGGGGTGCGCTTGCGCGTCGCCGCCCGCTTCGCCGCCGCTCGTCTGGGCCTGGCCTTCCGCTTGCTCATGGTCCACCTCCCGGGATCGGCGATCCCGACCGAACACAGTGTGATAGGAATCGCACGTATGGTCTCACGAATCGTGCGCGCGTGGCTGGCCGCGACCGTCTGCCTCCTGGGCGGAGGGCCCGGCGGCGCGGCGGGGCAAGGAAGCCTGCCGGTCGGCACCCTGGCCGACGGGCGCGCGGGCGAGATTCACTTCGAGAGCCGGACGCCGGCGGGCTACTTCGCGCTCGCCCGCCGCGAGGCGTCGCCCCGCGTGGTGGTCGTCGGTACGCTCCGGCTGCCGAAGGACGCGGCGGGCCGCGTGCCCGCGATGGTGATCGCGCACGGCAGCGGCGGCGTGGACACGCGGGAGGCGGCGTGGGCCGACCGTCTCGGGGCGCTCGGGCTCGCCACCTTCGTGGTCGACAGCTTCACGCCGCGCAACGTGCGCGAGACCGCGACCGACCAGGCGCGGCTCCCCACCGCGGCGAACGTGGCCGACGCGCTGGCCGCGCTGCGCCTGCTCGCCACGCATCAGCGCATCAACCCCGATCGTATCGGGATCATCGGCTTCTCCAAGGGCGGGCAGGTCGCGCTCTACACCGCGCTCGAGCCGTTCCGGCGCGCGGTCATCGACGACGACCGTCGCTTCGCCGCGCACGTGGCCCTCTACCCATACTGCAGCGACTGGTACACCGCGGCGCGCGTGACCGGGGCGCCGATGCTCCTCCTGCTGGGCGGGCGCGACGACTACACGCCCGCCGAGGCGTGCCGCGGCTACGCGGAGTGGTTCCGGACCGCGGGCGCGGAGACCGCGGTCGTGACCTACCCCGACTCCTACCACGACTTCGACGCGTACCGGGCGCCGCGCTTCGAGCGCGCCCTCGTCACCGGACGCGGCTGCGACATGGCGGTGGACCTCGATCACTTCACGGTCACGCGCCGCGGGACCGGGGAGGACATCACCGCGACCGCGGCCCGGTACGGACGCGACTGCCTGGCCCGCGGAGCGACCATCGGCGGGGACGCCGAGGCGCGGCGCCGGGCTCCCGACGACGTCGCGGCCTTCCTGCGCCGCGTGCTCAGGCCCGAGACGCATTGACGGCCTCCGGGCCGTCTGCTACGGTTGCCGCGCGAATCGCTTCTCTCATTCCTCTCGAACGACGTCGTCAGGGAGGTGGCAATGGCGCAAGAAGCGTACGATCCGGAAGGCGGCGCGGTGTCGCGTCGCACGATGCTCCGCAGCGTGGGCGCGGCGGTCGGTGCCGCGGTCCTGGCCCCGCGCCTGGTCGGCGCGCAGACCCCGCCGATCGGGCCGCCCAGCACCATCACCCAGCCCCCGCGCGACTTCAGCCCGCGCGGGGCGCCCACCACGTACTTCACCGATCCCGACGTGCTCACGGTGGAGCCGGCCTTCAACGGGCTGCGGCAGCCCAACGCGCCGATCCAGCGGCTGTGGACGGGCGCGCTCTGGTCCGAGGGGCCGGCGTGGAGCGCGCAGGGCCGCTACCTCGTGTGGAGCGACATCCCGAACAACCGCCAGCTCCGGTGGATCGAGGACAACGGGCACGTCAGCGTGTTCCGCATGCCGTCGAACAACAGCAACGGCAACACCTTCGACTTCCAGGGGCGGCAGCTCTCCTGCGAGCACGTCACCCGGCGGGTGGTGCGCTACGAGCTGGACGGCTCGGTGAGCCTCGTCGCGGGGATGTTCAACGGCAAGCGGCTCAACTCGCCCAACGACGTGGTGCCGCATCCGGACGGC
Organism: Candidatus Methylomirabilota bacterium; assembly: GCA_035254745.1. Classification (GTDB taxonomy): domain Bacteria; phylum Methylomirabilota; class Methylomirabilia; order Rokubacteriales; family CSP1-6; genus CAMLFJ01. Next base: position 15,833 of record DATFAJ010000677.1, read on the forward strand.
AGCTACTGGTTCACCGACCCGCCCTACGGGGCCCAGCTCTACGAGGGCACGGTGGACGCGGCGGGCGGGCCCGCGAACACGGGGGGCCGGCTCAACCCGAAGCTCGGGCAGCCGCTCGAGCTCGGCTCCTACAAGCGCGAGCTGCCCACCGCGGTGTACCGGGTCGACAAGAGCGGCGCCATGACCCAGGTCGCGGGTGAGGACCTCGTGCCCGACCCCAACGGGCTCTGCTTCTCGCCCGACTACAAGAAGCTCTACGTGATCAGCACCGGCAAGGGTCCCGGCGACACCCACGCGGGCGGCAAGGGCGACATGTACGTCTTCGACGTGGGCTCTGACAACAAGCTCAGCAACGGCAAGCTCTTCAGCGCCTTCATGGTCGACGGCGTCAAGTGCGGGCCGGACGGGGTGCGCGCCGACGTGGACGGCAACCTGTGGGTGTCGAGCAACGCGGGGCGCGCGGTGGGCTACAGCGGGGTGACGGTGTGGACGCCGCAGGGGCAGCTCATCGGGCGCATCCGGCTGCCCGAGGTCTGCGGCAACGTCTGCTTCGGCGGGCCCAAGCGCAACCGGCTGTTCATGGCCGCGAGCCAGTCGCTCTACGCGGTCTACACCGCCACCCAGGGCGCCGCCCCCGGGTAAGAGCGGGGTCAGGTCTTACATTCCGACATTTTTCCCGCGGTCGCAGATGACCGGCGCGCTTGGAAATGTCGGAATGTAAGACCTGACCCCATCCAACCATGAAGCTCGGCATCTACCTGAACGCGCAGCATCCGGCGGGCGACGATCCGGCCCGCCGATTCGCCGAGACCGTCGAGCAGGCGCGCCTGATCCACTCGCTCGGGTTCGACTCGATCTGGGGTGGGGAGCACCACGTCACGCCCGGCTTCCACTACTTCCCGCTGCTGCCGATGCTCCAGCGCCTGGCCGCGGAGGTGCCGGGGCTCGAGATCGGCACCAACCTCGTGCTGCTGCCGCTGCACAACCCGGTGGAGATCGCGGAGGTGGGCGCCTTCCTCGACGTGCTCACCGGCGGGCGCTTCCTGCTGGGGGTGGGGCTCGGGTATCGGCCGGAGGAGTTCGCGATCTTCGGCGTGCCGATGACGGAGCGGGTGAGCCGCCTCGCGGAGGGCGTGGAGATCATCCGGCGGCTCTGGATCGAGGACAAGGTGACCCACCGGGGCCGGCACTGGACCCTCGAGAACGTGACGATCCGGCCGCGCCCGATCCGGTCGCCCCGCCCGCCGATCCTGGTCGGCTCGCAGGTGCCCGCGGGCATCGCGCGTGCCGCGCGCATCGCGGACGGCTGGCTCGTGGTGCCGCTGCCCCGCGTCGACGAGTTCGCGGCGCAGGCGCGCGCGTTCACCGCCGCGCGAGCCGCCGAGGGGCGGACCGGCGACGCGCAGATCTGCCGGCTGCTCGAGGTGGTGTGCGCCCCCGACGAGGAGACCGCGATCCGTCGCGCCGCGCCTTACCTGCTCGAGAAGTACGCGGCCTACTTCTCGTGGGGGCTCGAGGGCGCCAGGCTCGACCCGGGCGCCCCGCCCGAGGCGCAGCTGCGCGGCCTCGCGGCCAATCGCTTCGCGCTCGGCTCGCCCGCCCAGGTCACCGAGGCGCTGCTCGCCCAGCGCGCGGCCGGCGCGACCCATTTGACGATGCGCGTGAGCTGGCCCGGCATGCCGCAGGCGGACGTTCTGGCCGGGATCGAGCTGCTGGGCCGCGAGGTGCTGCCCGAGGTCCGCCGCCGCATCTCGACGTAGCCCTCGGGCGAAATGTCGGAATGTAAGACCTGACCCCAACAGAGGAGTGCTCGCATGCGCGTGGCGGCGGGGAAAATCGAGGCGCAGCTGGTGTCGGTGTTCGAGGCGTGGGGGATGTCGTCGGAGCACGCGGCGGTCACGGCGCAGATGATGGTGGAGACGGATCTGCGCGGGGTGGACTCGCACGGCATCTCGATGCTGCCGACCTACGACAAGGAGTTTCGCGCGGGCCGGCTCAACATGCGGCCGCAGTGGAAGATCGTGCGCGACCGGCCCTCGATGGCGCGCATCGACGCGGACCGCTCGCTCGGCCACCCGGTCTCCGCCCACGCGATGAGCCTGGCGGTGGACAAGTGCCGGGCCACCGGCGTCGGCGTGGTCGCGGTCTTCAACTCGCACCACTTCGGCGCGGCGGGCTGCTACGCCAAGATCGCGGCCGACCGCGGGGTGATCGGCATGGTCACCTCGGCCACCCGCGGGGTCACGCTGGTCCCGACCTTCGCGGCGGAGCCGATCATGGGGACGAACCCGCTCGCCTTCGCGGCGCCCGCGCGGCGCAACGCCCCCTTCCAGCTCGACATGGCGACGACGACGGTGGCGGCCGGCAAGGTGAAGGTCTACAAGCTCAACCACAAGCCGGTGCCGTCGGGGTGGGTGGTGGACGGCGACGGGCGCGCGGTGACCGACGAGTCCGAGGCCTTCCGTCACGTGTTCGAGCGGCCCGAGGGCGGCATCACCCCGCTCGGCGGCAGCCGCGAGCTGGGCGGGCACAAGGGCTACGGCCTCGCGGTGATGGTGCACATCCTGGGCGGGACGCTCGCGGGCGCCTCGTTCTCGCCGCTGCGCAACCGGACCCAGCGCGACTCGGACCCGCACAACATCGGCCACTTCTTCATGGCCATCGACCCGGGCGCGTTTCGCGAGGAGGGCGAGTTCGAGAGCGACCTCGACGACGTGATCGACGTGCTGCACGGGGCCAAGCGCGCCGACCCCGCCCAGCCGGTGCTGGTGGCGGGCGACCCCGAGCGCCTCACCCGCGCCGAGCGGCTCGAGCAGGGCGTGCCGGTCCCCGACGACCTGATGGCGCAGCTCCGCGCGGTGGCGGCCGCCGCGAAGGTCCCCTTCGTCCTCTAGTAGCGCGGGGTCAGGAGAGGACCTTGCGTAGCGCGGCCGCGATCTCGTCCAGCAGGACGCGCGACTGATCGAGGATGCGGGTCATGCGCAGGAAGCCGTGGAACATCCCCGCGTACTGGGTGAGCGTCACCGCCACCCCGGCGTCGCGCAGCCGCACCGCGTAGGCCTCGCCCTCGTCGCGCAGGGGATCGCAGCCCGCGGTCACGACCAGCGCGGGGGGCAGATCGGCCAGGCTCTTGGCCCGCAGCGGGGAGGCGAGCGGATCGCGCCCCTGCTCCTCGCGCATCAGGTAGTGGCGCCAGAACCAGCGCATGTCCTCGGTGCCGAGCACGTAGCCGGTCGCGTTCTCGCGGTACGAGACGGTGCCGAAGTCGTAGTTGGTGACCGGGTAGACGAGCACCTGCAGGAGCAGACGCGGCCCGCGACGGTCGCGGGCCAGCAGCGCCATCACCGCGGCGAGGTTGCCGCCCGCGCTGTCGCCACCGACCGCCACCCGCGCCGGATCGAGTCCGAGGCGCGTGGCGTTGGCCACCACCCACAGGAGCCCGGCGTAGGAGTCCTCGACCGGCGTCGGGTACTTGAACTCCGGCGCGAGCCGGTAGTCCACCGAGGCCACCGCGCAGCCGGCCGCGTTGACGATGGACCGGCAGATGCCGTCGTGGGTGTAGAGGTCGCCGATCACCCAGCCGCCGCCGTGATAGAAGACCAGCACCGGATGCGGCCCGAGCCCGGCGGGCCGGTACACGCGCACCGTGATCTCGCCGCCGGTGACCGGGACCCGGTGGTCGGCCACCGCGGCCACCTCCTCGAACGGCCCGAGCGCGGCGGTGCGGGTGCGCATGGACTCGCGCGCCTCCGTCGGGGTCGAGTCCTTGATCGGCTTGAGATTGAGCGCGGCGAGGGCGTCGACGACCTTCTGGGCCTGAGGATCGAGCGGCATGTGCGCCTCCTGGGCAGTCCCGCGTGGTGATGGCGAGACACTAGAGGCTCGCGCGGCCGACGTCAAGCGCGCCATCCACCGGAGCGGGCCGCATTGACAGCCCGCGGCGGGGCCACGTACACTCGCCGGCATCCGTCGTGCGCCCGCATCCGCCCGTGCATCGCCGCACCCCGACTCGAGGAGGAGCCTTCATGTCCCAGCCGACCCGGGCGGTTCTCGCCGCCGCGTGCCTCGCGATCGCCGCCGTGCTGCTCTCCATCTCGGCGGCGGAGGCCCAGGCCCCGAAGTCCGGCGGCACGCTGCGCGCGGCCCTGCGCGCCGAGGTCTCCACGTTCGATCCCCACCGGGGCGCCTCCGGCAGCGACCACATGTATCTGTACCCGGTGTTCGACACGCTGGTGCGCTTCGACGAGAAGCTCAACCCCCGGCCGGGGCTGGCCGAGTCGTGGGAGACGCCCGACCCGAAGACGCTCGTGCTCAAGCTGCGGCGCGGGGTGAAGTTCCACGACGGCACCCCATTCAACGCGGAGGCGGTGCGCTTCAACCTGGCCCGGGCCCAGGACAAGCAGGTCTCGTCCATGTCCTCCGAGCTGGTCAGCGTCCAGGACGTGGAAGTGGTGAACGAGTACACGGTGCGCCTGCGGCTCAAGGCGCCCGACGCCTCGCTGATCCTGGCCTTCACCGACCGCGCGGGCATGATGGTCTCGCCCACCGCGGTGCAGAAGCTCGGCGACCAGTTCGGGCGCACGCCGGTCGGGGCGGGGGAGTACCGCATGGCGCGCTGGCAGCCGGGCAGCGAGGTGCGCCTCGAGCGCTTCGCCGACTACTACGAGCCGGGGCGGCCCTACCTCGACGCGATCGTGTTCAAGATCATCCCGGACGCGGACACCCGCGTCTCCGCGCTGCGGAGCGGGCAGGTGGACTTCATCATGGAGGTGCCCGCGCAGGACTTCGCGGGCCTCAAGGGCGAGCGCAGCCTGCGCGCGCTCGAGGGACCGACGCTCGCCTACTGGCGCGTCTTCCTCAACACCGCCAAGGCGCCGCTCGAGAAGAAGCCGGTCCGCGAGGCGATGAACCTGGCGCTCGACCGGCAGACCCTGCTCAAGACCATCATCTTCGGCCTGGGCGAGGTGGTGGCCTCGCCGTTCCCGGCCGGCTACTGGGCCAACAACCCGGCGCTCAAGCCGTGGCCCTACGATCCCGCGCGCGCCAAGGCCAAGCTCGCCGAGGCGGGCCTGCCCAACGGGTTCTCGATGGACATGGTCCTCGAGCCCACTCCCGAGCACGTGCGTCGCGCCGAGGCCATCCAGGCCCAGTGGGGCGCGGTCGGCATCAAGGTCGATCTCAAGCCGATGGACCTGGCCAAGGGCGTGCAGAGCTTCTTCCGCGGCAAGGAGCTGGCCGCGGCCAACTACCGCTGGACCGGGCGGCCCGATCCCGACCAGTCGGTGCGCGCGATGTTCCACTCGACCGGCTTCTACAACCCGGGCGGCCTCAAGGTCCCGCGGGTCGAGGAGCTGATGGATCAGGCGAAGGCGACCTACAAGCTCGAGGACCGGCGCCGCCTCTACCAGCAGGTGGCCGAGGTGGTGCAGCAGGAGGCGATGGACATCGGCATCTACGTCGCGAGCTCGCTCGAGGCGATGAGCGTCACCGTGCAGGGCTACCAGCAGAACTTCCTCGGCAAGCCGGTGTTCCGCGGGGTCTGGCTGCAGGGCAAGTAGGAGGATCCGCGCGTGGGGCGCTTCCTCCGCCGGCGCCTGCTGGCGGTGGTGCCCCTCCTGCTGCTGGTCACCTCGATGGTGTTCTCGCTGATCCTGCTGCTGCCCGGCGATCCCGCGGTGGCGCTGATCGGCATGGAGGACGCGAGCGAGGAGAAGCTCGCCGCGATCCGCGAGCGCATGGGGCTGAACCGCCCGCTCGTCGTGCAGTACGCGAGCTGGCTCGGGCGGGTCGCGCGGGGCAATCTCGGCGCGTCGCTGCGCACCGGCCAGCCGGTCACCGAGGCGATCCGGGAGCGCGCCCCCATCACGCTCGGCTTGGCCCTGGCCGCCACCGCCTTCGGCCTCGTGGTGGGGGTGCCGCTCGCGGTCCTCGCGGCCCGGCGGCGCGGCGGGCTGATGGACGCGGCGGCGAGCGGCCTCGCCGCCTTCGGGGTCGCGGTGCCCAACTTCTGGCTGGGCTCCATGCTGGTCCTGGTGCTGGCGCTGCACCTGCGCTGGCTGCCCGCCACCGGCTACGTGAGCCCGTTCGACTCGGCGGGCGACGCCCTCCGGCACCTGCTGCTGCCCACGCTGACGCTCGGCGCCTCCGCGGTGGCCGAGGTGACGCGCCAGCTCCGCTCCTCGCTCGGCGAGACGCTCGCGGCCGACTTCGTCAAGACCGCCCGCGCCAAGGGGCTCGCCGAGGGGCGCGTGGTCGCCAAGCACGCCCTGCGCCCGGCCCTGATCCCGGTGGTCACGGTAGCCGGTCTCACCGTCTCGCGGCTGGTGAGCAACACGGTGGTGGTGGAGTCGATCTTCGCGCTGCCCGGGCTCGGTCGGCTCAATCTCGAGTCGGTGCTGAACCGGGACTTCCCGATGCTGCAGGGCGCGGTGCTGGTCACGGTGCTGGCGGTGATCGTGGTCAACCTGCTCTCGGACCTGCTCTACGGCCTCATCGACCCGCGCATCCGCTATGGGTGAGACCCGGCTGGCGCTCCGCCGCTTCGCGCGCCGCCGCATGGCGCTGGCCGGCACGCTCTTCCTGGCGCTCCTGATCCTGGGCGCGCTGGCCGCGCCGATCGTCTCACCCTACGATCCGCTCCGGCAGGACCTCGCCCGCATGCTGACCGGGCCCTCGCCCGCGCACCTGCTCGGCACCGACGACCTGGGCCGCGACGTGCTGACCCGGCTGCTCTACGGCGCGCGCCTGTCGCTCGGCGCCGCGTGCCTGGCGGTGGCGATCGCCACGGTGGCCGGGGTGCCGATCGGGCTCGTGGCCGGCTATCTGGGCGGCCGGATCGACGATGCCCTCATGCGCGTGATCGACGCGCTCCAGGCCTTCCCCGCGCTGATCCTGGCCATGGCGATCGCGGCCGCGCTCGGCCCCGGGCTGTTCAACGTGATGGTCGCGGTGGGCATCGTCTACACCCCGCGCTTCGCGCGCCTCGTGCGCGGGCAGGTACTGGCACTGCGCGAGGAGCCGTTCGTCGAGAGCGCGCGCGCCGCCGGCGCCACCCACGCCCGCGTGCTCGCCCGCCACGTGCTGCCGAACGTGGTGGCGCCGATCGTGGTCCAGGTCTCGATCGGGGTGGCCTTCGCGCTCCTCGCGGAGACCGCGCTGTCCTTCCTCGGCGTCGGGATCAAGCCGCCCGAGCCCTCGTGGGGCACCGACGTCGGCCGCGGCTACCGGTTCATGCGGCTGGCCCCGTGGCTGGTCTTCATGCCGGGCACCGCCATCCTCCTGACCGCGCTCGCGTTCAACCTGGTGGGCGACGGCATCCGCGACGCCTTCGATCCGCGCCAGAGCCGGGAGGGCTAGCGGCTCGAGTCGAGCTTCAGGGCGCCGCCCCGCGCCGGAGGCGGTGCGCGCCCAGCAGCAAGAGCCCCGCGCCCGCCCAGGCGAGCATCCCGTCGAGCACGAAGGCGCCGGGCAGGCTGATCGCGGCGAGCCCGCCGCTCACCAGCGGGCTCGCCGCGGTGCCGATCTGCACGCTCAGGGCGAGCCAGCCGAAGGCGGCCCCGCGGCGCTCACCCGTCACGAGGCTGCCGCCGATCGAGTAGGCCAGCGTCAGCGCGCCGCCCAGGCAGAGCCCGGTGAGACAGCGGAAGATCATGAGGCTCTGCCAGCCGGGGGCCACCGCCATGAGGGCGCAGGGCAGCCCGCCCGCGACCAGCCCGACCAGCAGCAGGCGCTCGGGCGGCCATCGCTGGGCGAGCCGGCCGGCGAGCAGGGCGGACCCGGTGGCGCAGATCGCGGCGAGCGAGATGATCTCGCCCGACGTCGCGGCGATGCGGGCGACGTCGGGCAGGCGCCCGACCTTGAGGGGCACGAGGAGCGAGAGCCCGCGGTCGATGAACTGCCCGATGAAGAGGAGGCCCAGCACGAGCGGGAATCCCCGGGAGGTCCAGACCTGCCGCAGCGTGAAGCCGGCCTCGGGCGTCGCCGCGACGGGCCCGGTCTCGCCGTGGGCCCGCGTCTCGCGGAACAGGACCAGGAGGCCGATCAGGGCCAGCGCGCACATCCCGGCGGTGACGAAGAAGGCGTAGCGGAGGCCGAAGTGGGAGGCGACGTAGCCGCCCGCGGCGGGGCCGACGGCGACGCTCAGGAGCTGCGCGCCCTGCACGCGCCCGATGGCCACCGGCACGCGCTCCCTGGGGCAGGACACGCTGGCGAGCGCCATTGCGAAGATCGAGAAGCCGGCGATCACGCCCTGGAGCACGCGCAGGATCAGGAGCTGGGTGACCGAGGTGACGAGGCCCATCGCGGCCACGATGATCACGAAGCCGACGAGCGAGCGGACCATCATCATCTTGCGGCCGACCCGATCCGCGAAGCTGCCCCAGAGCGGACCGAGCAGGCCCGAGACCGCCGGCGTCACCGCGGTGAGCATTCCGGACCACAGCGCGACCCGGGTCGGATCGGTGACGCCCAGCTCCATCACGTAGAGCGGCAGGAAGGGCGAGAAGAACTGGAAGCCGACGAAGGCGATGAAGACGACGAGCGCGAGGGCCCAGACGTTCCGCTCCCAGCTCTCGAAGGTCAGAGGCCGCCGCTCCCCGGGATCGTCACCCCATCGGGGAGCCTACTACGACTTCAGGCCATGCGCACTCGCCGCGGCCGCGGCCGGGGTCGGGCCTCAGGGTGCCTCCACCTCACCCACCACGCCCGGGTCGGTCACCTCGTGGACGCCGAGCACGCGGGCGTCGCGCGCATCCACCCGCACCTCCTCGAGGCGGTTGCCGGGAGCCTGGACGTCGACGTGATACACCGCGCGACCCGCCGCCTCGCTCGTCAGGCGGGTGGCGACGATGTCGCCCGGGACCCGCTGCGCCGCCACCGCGTCGGCGGTCGACCACGGGACGACGGCGCGCCCCGCGGGGGCGGCCGGCACGGGCGCGGCGGCCAGCACGCCAATGGTGATGCCGATCACTCGCTCGATCGATCTCATGTCCTCTCCTCTCTCGGGAACTTCGCTTCGCGCGCGCCTCGCGACGCGCCGCTTCCCCCGCATTGTTCCCAGACCATCGTGAGATGTCGATGAGGGCGGCATGAGAATCGGTTCCCGCGCCACGCCGGGCCGCGGGGCCGGTCGACGCGGGCCTAGCGCGCGTACCGGTACGCCTTGGCCTCCGCCGCGATCTTGCCCACGTCCATGCGGTTGACGTCCTCGATCATGTCGTTGGTGATGAGGTCGGACGTCGGCACCTTCTGGGTGATGACGCCCCATTTCACGAGGAAGTCCACGTAGTCGCGGTAGTTGACCTCCGAGTTCTCTCCCCAGCGCTTCACGCCGGCCGGCTCGAGCCGGTAGTGCGGCATGCGGGCCTCGAGCACCTTCAGGTCCTCGCGCACCGCGGTGGCCTCGTCCTTGCCGGTGGGCTTGGTCTGCGGGAAGACCTCGTAGACGATGCGCACCGCCGCCTCCGGGTTGGCGATCGTGAAGATCGTGCCCTTGGCGTAGGCGCGCGCCAGCCCGACCAGCTCCTTCTGGCGGGTCCGCAGGCTCTCCTCGGAGGCGAGGAAGCCGTTGCCCGGGAAGCGCTCGATGTCGCGCCGGTCGAGGTAGCGGACGCGCACCCCCGCGTTCTCCACCAGCGCGTACTGGGTGTCGAACTGGCTGAGCGCGTCCACCTGCCGGTTGCGGACCATCGCCGCGGTCTGCGCGCCCTCGCCCGCCACCACGATCTGCACGTCGCGCGCCGGGTCGAGGCCGGCCGCGGCCACCTGGGCGCGCGCAACCACCACGCCGGCGGAGGCGAGACTGGTCACCCCGATCGACTTGCCGCGCAGCTCGGCCGGGCTCCGGATCGGGCTGTCCGCGGGCACCGCGAGGCCGTAGCCGTTGGTCTGGTAGGCGGTGTAGTAGATCTTGGCCTTCACTCCCTGCGGCCGGCCGTTGGCGAGCGGCTCCACGCTCGGGAGCGACACCGGGACCTCGCCGGTGGCCACCGCCTTCACGCAGTCGGTGGAGCCGGGCAGGGGCACGATCTCGACGTCGAGGCCTTCCTGCTTGAACCAGCCCATCTTCATGGCCACCGCGAACGGCGAGCCCACCCCCATGCTGATGGTGCGGGCGCAGATCGCGACGCGGAGCTTG
>DATFAJ010000678.1:0-2023 GCA_035254745.1 Candidatus Methylomirabilota bacterium
TGAGCGAGGCGCGCACGCCGGCCACGCCCGGCACGTTGACGAGCGCGTAGCCGTCCTGCACCGGCCGGCTCAGGTGGACGCTGCCGCCGATGGCCACGATGCCCGCGGCCGCGGTCAGCATGGAGGAATTGCGCCCGTTGATCCGCTCGTAGGAGCCCTCGTAGAAGCCGTACTGGCTCTGGTACTGCAGATCCGCCAACCCCTGGTAGTCCACCGTGCTGCCTCCGCTGCGGCCCTCCTCCTGAGGCAGGTCCTGCTCGGCGCGCACCGCGCGGACGCGATACCCGAGCCCGGTGCCGAGCGGCAGCGAGCGCTGCGCCTCCACCGCGGTGGTGTTCTGGTGGCGGCTCACCTCGTGAGAGGCGGTGGCGGTGGTGCTGTCGCCCAGGAAGTAGGTGAGGCCGGTGAACACCGCGGTGTCGGGCTTCTGCTGCGGCTGCCGCGTGTGGCTGGCGGTGACGAAGAGGCTCGCCCGGCCGGTGAGTCGCGCGCTCACCGAGGCCGAGACGCGCTCCTGGGGACCCGCGTCGCGAAAATCGGTGTGGGTGTACTGGAGCGTCACCGTGCTGCGGGTGGTGATCGGGAAGCCCACGAGCGCGGTGGCCTCGAGGCGGGGCCGGTCTTCCGGTGCCTTCAGGCTCGTGGTCACGTAGTGCTCGCTGAAGGTCCGGAGCGCCCAGCCGACGCTGAAGAGCCGCGAGGCATAGTTGTACGCGAGCGAGCCCGCCCAGCCATCCTCGGTATCGCTGCGACTGCCCGCCACCGTGAGCTCCACGACTCCCACCGGCAAGCGCAGGGTGACGATGGAACCTCCGGAGACGAGGTCGGCGCCTCCCTCGATCCGGGCCCCCACCGTGAGATCGTCGGTCACGCCGACCCGGTGCCGCCCCAGCACCGCCCACGGCCCGTACTCGCCCAGGCCGGTCGCCTGCTGCTCCCGGCGGAAGCCCAGGTCGTAGCTCCACTCCTGCACTCCGGCGCGCAGCAGGGTCGAGGTGAAATAGAAGGGCGAGCTGATGACCTGCTGGCGGCCGAAGGCGTCGCGCAGGATGACCTCGGCGGTGCCGCTGCCCACCGGCGCGGGCAGGTTGCGCAGCTCGAAGGGGCCGGGGGGCAGGAACTCGCGTCGGAGCAGCTGGCCGTTGACGTAGACCTCGGCGACCGACCGGGTGAGCACCGCGCCCGACAGGCCCACGGTCGGGAAGCGCACGAAGTACGGATCGAGCGTGAACTCCCGGGAGACGCTGAAGCCGCCCACGAGGGCGCTGCCGCCGAGAGGGCCGGTGGAGTCGAAGCGATCGCCGACCAGCCAGCGCACGAGTCGCTCCCGATCGTCCACCGTGAAGCTGGTGATCCCCCGCGAGAAGACACCCGTCTCGTCGCGGAAGGCGGTGCCGTAGAGCAGGGTGTTGCGGATGCTGAGGCCACCTTCTCCGGTCCACGTGAAGCGATCGAAGTCGATCCCGGTCATCGACGTGTTGAGGAACGCGGAGGGATCCTGGGTGTAGACCAGGCCCGGGGGCCGGCTCTGGAGGAAGTCCTGGATGGTGGTGGTCAGGTTCGACGGCGCTGCGGTCAGCCGCAGGGCGAGAGCGCGCTCGTCCAGCTCGTACGTGAGCGCCGGCGCGAGCGAGATCAGCGAGACGTAGACGTCGCTTCCGACCGTCTCACGCCGGCCCCCGAAGCCGATCAGGCCCGCCCGCTCGAGATCGACGACTCGCACGAGCACGTCGGGGCTGCGGAGCAGGACGACGACCTCGCCCCGCTCGACTCCGTTGACGCTCACCTGCAAGATGGCCCGCTCCGTCTCGGACGGCTGGGCGACCGCCGGCCCGGTCAGGCCGAGCAGCACCAGGAGCAGGATGAGGCCGCGAGGCGCGAGGCGGCGGGGCGGGGTGCGGAACGACCGGTCATGGTGCACAGGCTGGCGCGGGGACGTCGACGCGCTCGGTCATGGTCTGCTCTCCGACCTTGACCTGGACGGCGACGGCTCTGGTTCGGAGGCAATCCTCCCGCTCGACCG
>DATFAJ010000679.1:0-5306 GCA_035254745.1 Candidatus Methylomirabilota bacterium
CCCGGTCGAACCGCAGCGCCCGGTTCGCCTCGAAGAAGTGGAAGTGCGACCCCACCTGGATCGGCCGGTCCCCGGTATTGGCCACCGTGAGCTGCACGGTCCGCCGCCCCGCGTTCGCCTCGATGTCCCCCTCCCCCAGCAGATACTCACCAGGAATCATCCCGCACCTCTCGCGCAGCTCAACCGTCTAGTTCTTCAAGCTCTTCATCTGCGGGGGCCTGGAAATGGCCCCCGCACTCCCCCAGTCGGCGGACAGCCGTTCCGGTCGTCCGCAGATGCGCCCGTCATCACCGAATCGGGTGGTGAATCGTCACCAACTTGGTCCCATCCGGGAACGTGCCCTCGACCTGCACTTCCTCCAGCATCTCGGGCACGCCCTCCATCACGTCGTCGCGGGTGAGGATCGTGATGCCGAAGGCCATCAGCTCGGAGACCGTCCGGCCGTCGCGGATGCCCTCCAGCACCTCCGCGGTGATCAGGGCCAGGGCCTCGGGGTAGTTCAGCTTGAGGCCCCGGGCCCGCCGGCGCCGGGCCAGCTCGGAGGCGGTGAAGATCAGCAGCTTGTCCTGCTCGCGGGGGGTCAGGTGCATGGCGGGAGTCTAAACCGTCAGGTGCTGCCTGACCATATCCTCGCGGAGCTCCTTGGTCGCACCGGTGGACACGATGGTGCCCTTGCGCATGATCGCGTAGGAGGAGGCCAGCCGCCACGCGAACTCCAGATACTGCTCGACCAGCAGCACCGAGATACCCTGGTTCCGGATCCGCTCGATGGCCTCCTCGATCTGGTCGATCACCGAGGGCTGGATGCCCTCGGTCGGCTCGTCCATCAGGAGCAGCTTGGGGCGCGCCAGGAGCACCCGCGCGATCGCGAGCTGCTGCTGCTCGCCGCCCGAGAGCACGCCCCCCTTGCGCCCCAGCAAGGTCTGGAGCTTCGGGAAGAGCTCGAATGCCGCCTCGAGCGGATCGCCGCCGCCATTGCCCCCGCGCCGCGCCCCGAGCAGCCCCATGCGCAGGTTCTCCTGGACGGTGAGGCCCGCGAAGATCTCGCGCCCCTGCGGCACGTAGCCGATGCCGCACGCGGCGCGCTCCTCCGGTCGCCGGCCCGCCAGGTCGGTGCCGTCGAAGGCCACCCGCCCCGACCGGGTCGGCAGCAGCCCCATGATCGACTTCAGCAGCGTGGTCTTGCCCACCCCGTTGCGACCCATCAGGCAGACCACGCTCCCGGCCGGCACGTCGAGCGACACGTCCCAGAGCACCTGGCTCTCCCCGTAGGCCACGTTGAGGCCCCGCACCTCAAGCATGGGCGGCCTCGCTCCTCGACCGGCTCCGGCCGAGGTAGACCTCGCGGACCCGCTCGTCTCCCTGGACCTCGTCGACCGATCCTTCGCAGAGGACCCGGCCCTCGTGGAGCACGGTGACCCTGCGCGCGAGGCTCCGGACGAACTCCATGTCGTGCTCGATCACCAGCACCGCGCGCTCCCGCGCCACCGACTGCAGCAGCTCGGCGGTCCGGGCGGTCTCCTCGTCGGTCATCCCGGCCACCGGCTCGTCGACCAGCAGCAGCTCGGCCTGCTGGACGATGACCATGCCGATCTCGAGCCACTGCTTCTCGCCGTGGGAGAGCCCGCCGGCCCGCTCCTCGCCCCGCCCTCCCAGGCCGATTGTCTCCAGGGTCTCCTCGATGCGGGCGCGCTGGGCCCCGTCGAGCCGCGCGCGCAGCGTGGCCAGGACCCCCTTGCTCGGCCGGGCCACCGACAGCTCGAGGTTCTCGCGAACGCTCAGGTTGGCGAAGATCGACGGGGTCTGGAACTTGCGCCCGATTCCGAGCGAGGCGATCTCGTTCTCGCGGCGGCCCGTCAGCTCGGTGTGCTTGCCGAAGATCACGCGGCCGGCTACCGGCTGCACCTTGCCCGAAATGACGTCGAGCAGCGTGGTCTTGCCCGCCCCGTTCGGCCCGATCACCACCCGCAGCTCGCGGTAGTCCATGAAGAAGTTGAGGTCGTGGAGGGCCTTGAACCCGTCGAAGTCGACGGTCACGCTCTCCAGGTAGATGATCGAGCCCTCGGGGGCGGCCGCGGTGAAGTTCATGCTGTTCAGCGCGCTTGAATGTGGGGCACTTTGGTTGGCGGTTTGGCCTCTTCGGGCCTCCGGCCCTCATCGGGGCGCACGATCAACCGTGCGCCCGATCTACCCGCCCACCCGGAACCTGCGAGCAGCTTCTGGGCGGTGCCCACCACGCCGTCGGGGAAGAACAGCACCACCGCCACGAACAGGCCGCCCAGCACGAGCAGCCACAGGTCCGGGTAGCTCGTGGTCAGGATGCTCTGGAGCCAGTTGACCCCGATCGCCCCCACCACCGGGCCCAGGAGCGTGCCGCGCCCTCCCACCGCCACCCAGATGATCATCTCGATGGACGGCAGCACGCCGATCTTGGCCGGGGTGATGATGCCGACCTGCGGGGCGTACAGCGCCCCGGCCACGCCGGCGAGCACCGCGGAGACCACGAACACGAAGACCTTGAACGCGGCGGGCGAGTAGCCAGAGAACAGCACGCGCGTCTCGCTGTCGCGGATGGCGATCAGCACGCGGCCCGCCGGGGAGCGCGTGATGAACCGGCACAGGAGGTAGGCGCCGCAGAGGCAGAGCGCGGTGGCGACGTAGAGGCCGCGCTGGGTGGCCGCGCTGTTCAGGGTGAAGCCGAAGACGGACTTGAAGCCGCTCAGCCCGTTGGTGCCGCCCAGGTTCATCGCGTTCCGGTTGAACATCAGCCACGTGGAGAGGGCCAGGGCCTGGGTGATGATCGAGAAGTAGACGCCCCGGATGCGGCTGCGGAAGGTGAGATAGCCGAACACGAAGGCGAAGAGGGCGGGCACCACCACGATCGCGAGCAGGGTGAACGGAACGCTGTAGAACGGCTTCCAGAACAGCGGCAGCTCGGTCACCCGGTTCCACACCATGAAGTCCGGCAGCACGTTGCCGTAGACGCTGCGGGTGCCGATCTCGAGCATCAGGTGCATGCCCATCGCGTACGCCCCGAGGCCGAAGAAGACCCCGTGGCCGAGCGAGAGGACTCCGGTGTAGCCCCAGATCAGGTCGATGCCGAGGGCCAGGATGGCGTAGGCCAGGAACTTGCCGAAGAGGTTCAGGGTGAAGTCGGACACCCGCAGGGGCGAGCCGGCCGGCAGGGCGTTGAGCGCGGGCAGGACCACCACCAGCAGTCCCGCCGCCCCGAGGAGGCCCCAGCGCTCAAGACTCTGCATAGCGCCCCTTGGTCGCGAAGAGGCCGGCGGGCCGGCGCTGGATGAACAGGATCACGAGCACCAGGATCAGGACCTTCCCGAACACCGCCCCCATGCCCGGTTCGATGATCTTGTTCAGGCCCCCGATCCCGATCGCGGCCAGGATGCTCCCGAGGAGCTTGCCGACCCCTCCGGTCACCACCACCATGAAGGAGTCCACGATGTAGTTCTGCCCGAGCTCGGGCCCCACGTTGCCGATCTGGGTGATCGCGCAGCCCGCGAGCCCGGCCAGCCCCGCGCCGAGGGCGAAGGTGCCCGCGTCCACCCACCGCGCCCGCACCCCCAGGCAGGCGGCCATGCCGCGATTCTGGGTGACCGCGCGGATGCGCAGGCCGGCGTCAGTGCGGAAGAGCAGGAAGTACATCGCGCCCACGCACACCGCGGCCAGGCCGATGATGAACAGCCGGTTGTAGGGGAGCTGCACGCCGATCATGACCGGGATGCCGCCCGAGAGCCACCGCGGCGCGGTCACGTCCACGTTGGCCG
This sequence comes from Candidatus Methylomirabilota bacterium, assembly GCA_035254745.1. Classification (GTDB taxonomy): domain Bacteria; phylum Methylomirabilota; class Methylomirabilia; order Rokubacteriales; family CSP1-6; genus CAMLFJ01. Next base: position 3,786 of record DATFAJ010000679.1, read on the forward strand.
CCCCGAACCACAGGCGCAGGCCCTGCTGGATCATGAGGCTCACGCCCCACGTCAGCAGCAAGGTCTCGAGCGGGCGCCCGTAGAGGAAGCGGATCACCCCGCGCTCGAGCAGGAGCCCGGCGGTCGCGGACACCAGGAACGAGAACGGGAGCGCGACCAGGAAGTAGTAGTCGAAGTAGGCCGGGAAGTGGGCGGTGAACCAGCCCTGCATCAGGAACGTGGCGTAGGCGCCGAGCGCCATCAGCTCGCCGTGGGCCATGTTGATGACGCCCATCAGCCCGAACACGATGGCCAGCCCCAGCGCCATGAGCAGGAGGATCGAGGAGAGCGAGAGGCCCTGGAAGGCGATCTCGATGCCCTGGGTGAAGAGGCCCCAGCGCTCGATGCGCTTGATCGAGTTCCGCGCCGCCGCCGCGAGTCGGGGCGGCGACTGCGCGTCGCCCGCGATCTGGTAGAGGGGCTCCATGGCGTTCGCGCTCCGCAGCCGCCCGAGCGCCACCGCCGCGGCCACCCGCTCGGGCTCACCGCCGGTACGCAGCTGGATGAGGGCGACCGCCTCCTCGAGGGCGAAGCGCACCCAGCGGTCGCCCTCCTTGCCGAGCGCGTCCTCGAGCACCTGCCGGGTGGACGCGTCGCCGGTGTAGCCCATCTTGGTGGCGGCGGCGCGCCGGGTGGCCGGGTCGGGGCTGACCAGATCGCTCTGCCCCGAGAAGGCGTCGATCAGCGGGCGGATCGCGATGCGCAGGCTGCGCCCGGTGGAGACCTCCTCGAGCGTGGTGAGGTCCACGAGCAGCGGCTTGCCGTCGGGCCCGGCGATGGGCTCGCGCCCGTAGGCGCGGAAGAGGGGCACCAGGGTCTTGTCGCCCTCGGTGACCTTGTCGCCCACGATGACGGTCTCCTTCTTGCCCCCCGGGAGCGGCCGCACGTAGACACTGCCCTCGCGCAGGGCCTCGAGCAGCGGGAGGATCTTGCGGTCGCCGGTCTTGCCGAGCGCCACCGCGGCGGCCTCCTGCACCGCGGCGTCGGCCGAGGCCACGTCGGCGATGTGCTTGGCGACCTCGACCGACGGACCGGCGGGCGGGGCGTTACCGGCGGGGGATGCCCCCGCGCCCTGCGCGGCTGCCGGGGCGGTGAGCCCCGGCAGCAGCGCGAGCGCGAGGAGAAGCGACTTCCACACGATGTGCTTACGCCTTCTTCTGGTAGGTGCCCTGGTGCTTGATCCAGTCGCAGCCCTTGTCGGGGCTCGTGTACTGGCTCCAGGGCTCGGCCTTCACCAGGCCCTTGGAGCGCGAGACGACCTTGAACTGGCCGTCCTTCAGGATCTCGCCGATGAGCACCGGCTTGTAGGTGTGCTGGTTGGCCTCGTCCATCTTGATCTGGCCGCCCGGGGCCAGGAACGTCTGACCGTAGACCGCCTTGCGGACCGCGTCCACCTCGAACGACTTGGCCTTCTCGGCCGCCTGCTTCCAGATGTGGACGCCGAAGTAGGCCGCCTCCATCGGGTCGTCGGTGACGCGCTTG
>DATFAJ010000680.1:0-3808 GCA_035254745.1 Candidatus Methylomirabilota bacterium
ATCCTGGAGGGCCAGCGCCTGAGCCCCGAGCTGATCGACCGCGCGGCCGACGCCGCCTACCGTCCGGTCAAGCCGCTCGACAACACCGACCTGACCCACCCGTACCGCAAGAAGATGACCCGGGTCTTCGTGGCGCGCGCCCTGCGGCGTCTGGCCGGCCTGCCGGAGGTCGCAGAGGCATGACCGCGCTGGGCCAGCGGATCCGGGCCTTCCGGGCGGAGCGCGCGCTGCAGCAGCGCCAGCTCGCCGAGAAGGCCGGCCTCTCCCCGAGCATGCTGTCGCAGATCGAGTCCGGCCGGCTGACGCCCTCGCTGCCCACTCTGGGCAAGCTGGCCGGCGCCCTCGGGGTGTCGATCGGCTCCCTCTTCGAGCCGGCCCCGACCGGACGGCTGCACGTGAGCCGCAAGGCCGACTATCCGGTGGTCTCCTTCGACGGCTCGTCGGAGAAGTGGCACGTGTTGGGGGCGGGGCTCTTCCAGGGTAAGATCCGGGCGGTGGTGTCCACCCTCGGGCCCCGGTCGCGGGGCGTGAAGACGGACAAGGTCGTCATCGAGCCCGGACAGATGAAGCTCTTCTACGTGATCGAGGGCAAGGTGGCCCTTCACTACAACGGCGACCGCCACGTGCTCGAGGTCGGCGACAGCGCCTACCTCGACGGCGGCACCACGCACGGCTGGGAGAACGTGGGATCCCGGACCGCGAAGGCCCTCTGGGTCATCCTCGGATGAGCACGGCGTGAGCCCACGACGGATCGACCCGACCGAGATGGCCCACGGTCAACATGCCTTGGGCATGTTGAAGATGAAGAGAAGGAAGGATCTATGAGCGCGCGGGTGGCTGTGGACTTCCGGACCGAGCCGAGCCGCTACAAGCACTGGCGGCTCTCCTTCGACGGCCCGGTGGCCACGCTGCACATGGACGTGAAGGAGGACGGCGGGCTCGTGCCCGGCTACGAGCTCAAGCTCAACTCCTACGACCTGGGCGTCGACATCGAGCTCTACGACGCGATCCAGCGGCTGCGCTTCGAGCATCCCGAGGTCGGGGCGGTGGTGCTCACCTCCGGCAAGGAGCGGGTCTTCTGTGCGGGGGCCAACATCCGCATGCTGAGCCAGTCCTCCCACGGCTGGAAGGTGAACTTCTGCAAGTTCACCAACGAGACCCGGAGCGCCATCGAGGACGCCACCGCCAACTCGCGCCAGGCGTGGCTCACCGCGGTGAACGGGCCCTGCGCGGGCGGCGGCTACGAGCTGGCGCTCGCCACCGACCGGATCATCATGGCCGACGACGGCTCCACCACGGTGGCGCTGCCCGAGGTGCCGCTGCTCGCGGTGCTGCCCGGCACCGGCGGGCTCACCCGGCTGGTGGACAAGCGGCACGTGCGCCGCGACCGCGCCGACTTCTTCTGCACGCTGGAGGAAGGCATCAAGGGCCAGCGTGCGGTGGAGTGGCGGCTGGTGGACGAGGTGGTGCCGCGCTCGCGCCTGGCCGAGGTCACGAAGCAGCGCGCGGCGGAGCTGGCCGCGCGCACCGACCGCCCGGCCGGCGCGCGCGGGATCGCGCTCGACCCGCTCGCGCGGCGGATCGAGGGCGATCGCATCGCCTACGGCCACGTCACGTGCGCGATCGACCGCGGGCAGGGGGTGGCCGGGATCACGGTGACGGGCCCGTCCGTCGCGCCGCCCGCCGACGCGGCGGGCATCCACGCGGCGGGCACGCGGTTCTGGCCGCTGGCGGTGGCCCGCGAGCTCGACGACCTCATCCTGCACCTGCGCACCAACGAGGAGGAGATCGGCCTCTGGGTCCTGCGCGCCACCGGCAGCGCCGACCTGGTGGAGGCTCACGATCGCGCGCTGCTCGCCCACGAGGCCGACTGGCTCGTGCGCGAGATCCGGCTCTACCTGAAGCGCACGCTCAAGCGGCTCGACGTCTCGTCGCGGTCGATCTTCGCCCTGATCGAGCCCGGCTCCTGCTTCGCCGGCACCCTGCTGGAGCTGGCCCTCGCCGCGGACCGGGTCTTCATGCTGGAGGGCCGGCGCGAGGGCGACGCCCGGCCCGCCGCGGTCGTGCGCCTCACCCAGATGAACTTCGGGGCCTACCCGACCGTCAACGGCCTCTCGCGCCTGGAGAGCCGGTTCCTCGACGAGCCGGGTCGGGTGGACGACCTGAAGGGGCGCATCGGCGAGGACCTGGACGCGGCGCCCGCGTCGGAGGCGGGCCTCGTGACGTTCACGCCGGACGACATCGACTGGGAAGACGAGGTGCGGATCGCCATCGAGGAGCGCGCCGCGTTCTCTCCCGACGCGCTCACCGGCATGGAGGCCTCGCTGCGCTTCGGCGGACCGGAGACGCTCGAGAGCAAGATCTTCGCCCGGCTCTCCGCGTGGCAGAACTGGATCTTCCAGCGGCCCAACGCGGTCGGGCCCAAGGGCGCACTGAAGCTGTACGGGACCGGCGAGCGGGGCGACTTCGACCGCAGGAGAGTGTGATGGCGGCCATCGACTACATCGAGCGGATCCCCAACAACGTCAACCTCGCCGAGAACCGGCGGCTGCTGCGGGCCCTGGAGGACTGGCAGCCCAAGTTCCTTGAGTGGTGGCACGACATGGGCCCCGATGGCTACCAGGCCAAGGAGGTCTACCTGCGCACCGCCACCAGCGTGGACGCCAAGGGCTGGGCCCAGTTCGGCTACGTGAAGATGCCCGATTACCGCTGGGGTATCTTCCTCGCCGAGCCCGAGGCGGGCCGCCAGGTGAACTTCGGCGACCACCTGGGCCAGCCCGCCTGGCAGGACGTGCCGGGCGAGTACCGCGGGACGCTCCGGCGGCTGATCGTGACCCAGGGCGACACCGAGCCCGCGTCGGTGGAGCAGCAGCGGCACCTCGGCCGCACCTGCCCGTCGCTCTACGATCTGCGCAACCTCTTCCAGGTCAACGTCGAGGAGGGCCGGCACCTCTGGGCCATGGTGTACCTGCTCGACGCGCACTTCGGTCGCGACGGGCGCGAGGAGTCGGAGGCGCTGCTGCAGCGCCGCTCCGGCGACCGCGACCGGCCCCGCATCCTCGGGGCCTTCAACGAGAAGACCCCGGACTGGCTGTCGTTCTACATGTTCTGCTACTTCACCGACCGCGACGGCAAGTACCAGCTCGCCAGCCTCGCCGAGAGCGGCTTCGACCCGCTCTCGCGCACCTGCCGGTTCATGCTCACCGAGGAGGCCCACCACATGTTCGTGGGCGAGACGGGGGTGGGGCGGATCGTGCAGCGCACGTGCGAGCTGATGCGCGAGCACAAGACCGACGACGTGCGCCGCTTCGGCGGGATCGACCTCGCGACCATTCAGAGGTACATCAACTTCCATTGCTCCGTGTCGCTCGACCTGTTCGGCTCCGAGGTCTCCACCAACGCGGCCAACTTCTACACCATGGGACTCAAGGGCCGCTTCGAGGAGACGAAGAAGCCGGACGACCACCAGCTCAAGGATGCGACGTATCCGGTGCTCGAGCTGGACGGTGACCAGGTCATGACCCACGAGGAACCCGCGCTGGTCTCGCTCAATGAACGGCTGCGCGACGACTATGTCGCCGACTGCGCCCGGGGCCTCCAGCGCTGGAACGAGACCATCAAGCGGCACGGGATCGACGTCGAGCTGACGTTGCCTCATCGCGGCTTCCATCGCGCCATCGGATGCTTCGCCGAGGCCAAGATCTCGCCGGATGGCCGGGTCCTCAGCGAGGCCGAGTGGGATGCTCGCCACCGCGAGTGGCTGCCGACGGCGGAGGATCAGGCCTACGTGCAGGGCCTCATGGTGCCC
>DATFAJ010000681.1:0-6880 GCA_035254745.1 Candidatus Methylomirabilota bacterium
GGGTGGGGCTCAGCCAGGTGAACCCGACGGTGGGGGCCGTCGAGGCCAACGCGCGGCTGGTCATCGCGGGCATGGACCGGGCCCGCGCCCTCGGCTGCGATATCGTGGCCTTCCCGGAGCTGGTCCTGACCGGATATCCGCCCGAGGACCTGCTCTTCAAGCCCGCCTTCATCGAGGCCAACCTGCGGGCGCTCGACGAGGTGGCGCGGGCCAGCCGCGGCCTCACCGCGATCGTCGGCTACGTGGACAAGCGCGACGACATCTTCAACGCGGCGGCGATCCTCCACGACGGGGTCCGGGCGGGCACCTATCACAAGCAGTACCTGCCGAACTACGGGGTCTTCGACGAGAACCGCTACTTCCAGTCCGGCACCGAGTCGCCGGTGTTCACCATCGGCGAGACGGTGATCGCGGCCAACATCTGCGAGGACATCTGGTATCCGACCGGGCCCACCACGCTGCAGGCGCTGGGTGGGGCGGAGCTGGTGGTGAGCATCAACGCCTCGCCGTATCACGCGGGCAAGGGACGCTTCCGCGAGAAGATGCTGGCGACCCGCGCGGCCGACGACCTCGTCTGCCTCGCCTTCGTCAACACGGTGGGCGGCCAGGACGAGCTGATCTTCGACGGGCAGTCCTTCATGTTCAACGAGAAGGGCGAGTGCGTGGCCCGCGGCCGCGCGTTCGAGGAGGATTTCGTGGTGGCCGACCTGGACCTCGACGAGGTCTTCCGGGCCCGGCTGCACGACTCGCGGCGGCGGAAGGAGAAGCTGCGGGCCACCGCTACCGCGTCGCGCCGCGTGGCGCTGCCGCCGCTGCCCGCCCCGGAGCGGCCCCGGCTCCCGGCCCACGAGGTCGCGGTGCTCGAGCCGGTGGAGGAGATCTACCGGGCGCTCGTCCTGGGCACGCGCGACTACGTCACCAAGAACGGGTTCACCCACGTGGTGCTGGGCCTCTCGGGGGGCATCGACTCCTCGCTGGTGGCCGCCATCGCGTGCGACGCGCTGGGGCCGGCCAACGTCACCGGGGTGACCATGCCCTCGCAATTCTCGTCGGCGGGCACGCGGGGAGATGCGGCGCGGCTCGGCCGGAACCTCGGGATCGAGTTCCTGCGGCTGCCCATCACCCCGGTCCTCGGGGCCTACCGGCGCGCGCTGGCCAAGCCCTTCAAGGGGCTCAAGGAGGACGTGACCGAGGAGAACCTCCAGGCGCGCATCCGCGGCAACTACCTCATGGCGCTCTCCAACAAGTTCGGCTGGCTCGTGCTCACCACCGGCAACAAGAGCGAGATCGGGGTGGGCTACTCGACGCTCTACGGCGACATGGCGGGCGGCTTCGCGGTCATCAAGGACGTGCCGAAGACGCTGGTCTATCAGGTGTGCGAGCACGTCAACCGCCGGGCCGGCCGCGATCTCATCCCGCGCTCGGTGTTCGAGCGCGCCCCGTCCGCGGAGCTGCGGCCGGACCAGACCGACCAGGACACGCTGCCGCCCTACGCGACGCTTGACGCGATCCTCGAGGCCTACGTGGAGGGCGACCAGGGCGTGGCCGACATCGTGGCGCGCGGCTTCGACGCTCCGACGGTCAAGCGGGTGATCGCGATGGTCGACCGCAACGAGTACAAGCGCCGCCAGGGGCCCATCGGGATCAAGATCACCCCGCGCGCCTTCGGCAAGGACTGGCGGCTGCCCATCGTCAATCGCTTCCGCGAGTAGGCGCCTGCTCTCCTCCGTCGCCCTGTTCGTCCTGGCCGGCCTCGCCGAGATCGGGGGCGGCTACCTCGTGTGGCTCTGGTGGCGCGAGGCCCGGCCCTGGCCGCTCGGGCTGGTCGGCGCGGCGGTGCTGGTCCTCTACGGGTTCATCCCCACCTACCAGGCGGCCCACTTCGGGCGCGTCTACGCGGCCTACGGCGGCGTGTTCGTGGTGCTCTCGCTGCTCTGGGGGTGGGTCGTCGACCGCGTGGTCCCGGACCGCTACGACGTGGTGGGCGTCTGCCTGTGCCTGGCCGGCGTCGCGGTCATCATGTACGCGCCGCGTCCGACCTAGGGGATCGCCGACGATGGCCCCGGCCGCGGGTGGGCGCATCGATCCCGCCGACCACCTGCGCCGGCCGTGGCGCGTGCACGCCCTCGCCGCCGCCGAGGGCCTCGCGCTGCGCGACGTCTGGGAGGTCGCGACCCCGCTGCCGGAGGGGGTGCCGCTCGCTCGCTGGGTCGAGGCGATGCGGACCGAGCCGCGCGGGCCCTCGTCCGGCGCGCTCTTCGCGCTTCGCCGGGCCCTCGGGCGGCTGCTCGGCCTCGATCGCGGCGGCACCGGGCTCGTCCCGGTCTACCAGGAGCCGGAGGAGGTGCTGTCCCGGCTCACCAACCGCACCGTGACCGCCTTCCTGCACGTCTCGCTGGTCGAGCGCCACCCGCGCCTCGCGGTGTACGTCCGCCCCAACGGCGCGCTCGGGCGCGGCTACATGGCCCTCATCGAGCCGTTCCGGCGCTGGGTCGTCTACCCGGCCCTGCTCGCCGCCGGGGCCCGCGCCGCCGCGCGGTTAGCGGGCCGGTAGGGCGTCGAGGGACTGTAGCGTCGCGAGGCGGCGGTAGATGCCGTCGCCCCGCGCCATCAGCTCGTCGTGGGTGCCGATCTCCGCGATGCGGCCGGCGTGGACCACCACCACGCGATCGGCGTGCTTCACGGTGGCGAGCCGGTGGGCGATCACGAGCACGGTGCGGCCCCGCATCAGCTCGGAGAGCGCCTGCTGCACCAGGAACTCGCTCTCCGCGTCCAGGTCCGACGTCGCCTCGTCGAGGATCAGGATCGGCGGATCCTTCAGGAACGCGCGCGCGATGGCCAGCCGCTGGGCCTGACCGCCCGAGAGCTTGACGCCCCGCTCGCCCACCGAGGTCGCGTAGCCCTCGGGCAGCGCGGCGATGAAGTCGTGGGCCTGGGCCTGCCGGGCCGCCCGCTCGATCTCCGCCCGGGTGGCCCCCGGCCTGCCGTAGGCGATGTTGTACTCGACCGAGTCGTGGAACAGGAACGTGTCCTGGGTCACGATGCCGATCAGGGCGCGGAGCGAGCTCACCGTGACGTCCCGGAGGTCGTGGCCGTCGAGGGTGATGCGGCCGGTGGTCACGTCGTGGAAGCGGGGCAGCAGCTCCATGAGGGTGGTCTTGCCCGCGCCGGACATGCCCACGAAGGCGATCAGCTCGCCCTTGCGCACGGTGAGCGAGACGTCCTGCAGCGCCCAGTCCTCCGCCTCCGGATAGCGGAAGCCGGCGGCCTCGAACACGATCGAGCCGCCGAAGCCGCCCAGCGCGTGGGCGCCGGGGGCGTCCACGATGGCGGGCGGGGTGTCCAGGATCTCGAACACGCGCTCGACCGAGGCGATCGACTGCTGCACGGTGTTGACCATGCGGGAGAGCTGGCGGACCGGCCCGTAGAGGAGGATCACCGCGGCGGTGAACGAGAAGAACTCGCCGGGGGTGAGGGCGCCCGAGATGACCCGGTAGCCGCCGTACCAGAGCGCGCCCATGATGGCGACCGCGCCCAGGACCTCCATCAGCGGCTCGGCCATCTCGTCGATGCGGCGGTCCTTCAGGGCCAGGCCGAGCAGGCGGTCGTTGACCGAGTTGAAGCGCTCCTGCTCGAGCCCCTCGCGGCCGAAGGCCTTGACGATCTTGGTCCCGGTGAACGACTCCTGGAGCACCACGTTGAGCTCGGCGATCTTCTGCTGGGTCCGCCGGTTGATCTTGTAGAGCTTGCGGCCGATGGTGCGCACCGCGACCCCCACCGCGGGGAAGACCGCGATCGCGATCAGGGCGAGCACCCACTCGCGCAGGAACATGACGGTCAGCAGCGCCGCGATCGTGCCCACGTGGCGGACCGCCATCACCAGCACCGTGGAGGACAGGCGGGCCAGCCGGTTGACGTCGGTGACCACCCGGGTCATCAGCTCGGCGGAGTGGAGCGAGGCGAAGAAGGCGAGCGGCATCGACTGGATGTGGGCGTAGAGCTCGCGCCGGATGCGCGCGATCACCCGCTCGCCCACCGAGGCCATCACGTAGGATTGGCCGAAGCGCCCCGCACCCTTCAGGAGATAGGCCCCGAGCAGGGCCAGGGGGATGATGCGCAGCATGGTGACGTCGCGCTTGAGGAAGATCTCGTCCATCGCGGGCTTGACCATCCAGGCGATGAGGGCCTCCGCGCCCGAGACCAGCAGGGCGAGGACCCCACCCAGGATCAGGATCGGCCAGTAGGACCGGAGGTAGGGCAGCAGCCGGGCGAGCAGGCCGTAGCGCGCGGTCACGCCCGTCCCCGCTCGGCGAGGAGGCGCCGGTAGAGGGCCTCGGTCCGCTGGATCTTCTGCGCCATCGAGAACTGCGCCTCCACCCGCTTGCGGCCGGCGCGGGCCATCGCCTTGGCCCGGGTCGGGTTCTCGAGCATGCGCAGGATGGCCTGGGCCAGGGCGTCGGGATTGCGCGGCGGCACCAGCAGGCCGGTCTCGCCCTCGACGATGAGCTCGGGGTGCCCCTCGAGGTCGGTCGCGACCACCGGGGTCTCGACCGCGAGGGCCTCGCGCAGCGAGCCGGTGAGGCCGAGGCCGGCGTAGGAGGCGTCCACCACCAGGTCGCTCGCGGCGAGGATCTCCGGGATGTCCTCGCGGTGACCGAGCACCGAGACCGCGTCGCCGATGCCGCGGCGGAACGCCCGGTCGCGCAGGGTGGGGATGCGCGGCGGCGGCGCGCCCACGAAGAGCAGCCGCGCGTGCGGCGCCGCGTGGCAGACGCGGGCCATCGCCTCCAGCACGTCGTCGTTGCCGCGCCAGGAGCGGATACCCACCTGGGTGACGAGGGCATGCTCGGGGGCCAGACCGAGCTCGGTCCGGATACGCCGCCCGTCCACGCCGGGATGGAAGCGGGCGAGGTCGGTGCCGGAGTAGATGACCTCGATCTTGGCCTCCGGCACCCCCCCGGCCACCAGCCCGCGCTTGATGGACTCGCAGACCGCGACGATGGCGGATACCCGCGGGGTGGTGTAGCCGAGGCGCGTCCAGCGATCCACCGCGAAGCTCACCCCGCGGTTCAGGATCAGCACCGGGATCGGCGCGACCAGCCCCGCGAGCAGGGCGAGCGAGCGGGCGCGGCCCTTCTGGCAGTGGACGACCTCGATGTCGTGCTCGCGGATGAGGCGGGCGAGGGCCCACGCGGAGCGCAGGTCGAGGCTCGATCGCATGGGCACCGGGGCGTGGCGCACCCGCGCCGCGGCACAGGCGCGCTCCCACTGCGGGCTCGGCCGGGTGGCCACCACCACGCGGTGGCCGCGGGAGGCCAGGCCCGCGGCCAGGTCGCGCAGCTGCATGGCCGCGCCGGTGAAGAAGTCCGACTTCGGATAGATCTGGAGAACGTTCACGGGCGGCGTATGCGCTTCCTCAGGGCCGGCCGGTCACCGGGTGCGGAAGAACTCCTTCACCGCCGCGATCACCTCGTCCACCTCGGCCTCGGTGTGGCCGGCCGAGATCGGCAGCGTGAGGATCTCGCCGACCAGGCGCTCGGTCACCGGCAGGGCGGGAGGATCGAATGCCTCGACCGCGGGCTGCTTGTGGCTCGGCACCGGGTAGTGGATGCCGGTGGCGATGCCGCGCTCCTTGAGGAAGCGGCCGAGCGCGTCGCGCTCCCGCGTGCGCACCACGTAGAGGTGGTAGACGTGGCGGGCGCCCGGCGCCTCCACCGGCAGGCGCAGCGGCAGGCCGGCCAGGCCCGCGTGGTAGCGCGCGGCCAGGGCGCGGCGGTGGTCGTTCATCGCGTCGAGGCGCCGGAGCAGCACCCGGCCGATGGCGGCCTGGATGTCGTTGAAGCGCAGGTTGAAGCCGACCTCGGCGTGCACGTCCTTGTTGACGCGGCCGTGGTCGCGCAGCCGCCGGCAGCGGGCGGCCACGTCGTCGTCGTCGGTGACCAGGAGGCCGCCGTCGCCCATCACGGTGAGGTTCTTGGACGGGTAGAACGAGAACACCCCCGCGCGCCCGAACGAGCCGACCTTGCGGCCCTGCCAGGCGGCCCCGTGGGCCTGGGCGCAGTCCTCGAGCAGCCAGAGGCTGCGCTCCGCGCAGAGGCGCCGGATCCCGTCGAGGTCGGCGGGGTGGCCGTAGAGGTGCACCGGCACGAAGCCGACTGTTCGTGGAGAGACCTTCGCCTCCGCGTCTTTCAGATCGACGGTGTAGGAGTCGTCGACGTCGACGAAGACCGGCCGGGCGCCCGCGAAGCAGACCGCCTCCACGGTGGGGAAGGCGGTGTGCGAGGGCACGAGCACCTCGTCGTCGCTCTTGACCCCGAAGGCCTTGAGCGCCATCCAGATCGCGGCGGTGGCGCTGCTCGTGAGCACCGCGTGCCTGGTGCCCAGATAGCGCGCGAACTCCTGCTCGAAGGCCCGGCACTCGGGCCCGAGGATGTACTGCCGCGAGTCGATGGCCGCGAGCACCGCGGCCTTGATCTCGTCGTCGACCGGCGGGCGGGAGAGCGGAACGGACATTACCGGGATCCTCCTGGTCAAGCGTGGAGCCGGGAGTACTTGCCGCGGAAGTAGAGCAGTGGCTCGAGGCCCGCGTGGTCGCGGCAGTCGGCCGCGTCGACCTGGGCCACGAAGATCGTGTGGTCGCCGCCCGGGTAGGCGTGGACGACGGTGCACTCGATCGCGGCCAGGGCGTCGTCCAGGATCGGCAGGCCGCCGGCTCCCGGGCGGTAGTCGAGGCCGGCGAACTTCTCGTCGCCGGAGGCGGTGGGGGCGGTGGCGAACCGCCGGGAGACCGCCTCCTGGCCGGTGCACAGGATGTTCACCGCGAAGCGGCCCGCCGCCTTGATGGCCGGATAACTCTGCGCCTTCTGGGACACGCACACCA
>DATFAJ010000682.1:0-4700 GCA_035254745.1 Candidatus Methylomirabilota bacterium
CCCACCCGCTTGACCGCGTGGGAATCGGTCCGCTCGGTGGGGGTGATGATCACGGTCGCGCCCCGGAAGAGATCGGGCCGCGACACCCGGTAGCCCGCCTGCTCGGAGCCGGCCATGGGGTGGCTGCCCACGAAGGCGAGCGGCCGCTCGCCCCCGAGGCGCTCGGCCGCGCGCACGATGGCGGTCTTGGTGCTCCCCACGTCGGTGAGCACCGCGTCCGAGGGCAGCGCCCGCCAGACCTCGGGCAGGAGCGCGGCGAGCGTGGCGACCGGGGTGGCGAGGAGGCAGAAGTCGGCGCCGGCCACGCCCTCGCCTAGATCGGTGGTCACGCGGTCCACGACCCCGTCGAGGCGGGCCGGCTCGAGCCGCCCACGGTCGCGGCCCACCGCCACGATCTCGTCGGCCAGGCCCAGGGTGCGCGCGGCCTTCGCGACCGACCCGCCCAGGAGACCGAGACCGACCAGACTGAGGCGACGGATCACGCGCCCTTGGCTCCGGCCAGGACCTTCTTGAGCGCCTTCACGAACCGGCGGTTCTCCTCTGGCGTGCCGATGGTCACGCGCAGGGCGCTCTCCATCCCGAAGCTCGTCATGGGGCGCACGATCACGCCCTCCTTGAGGAGCCAGTGGAAGACCTCGCTCGCGCTCCGCCCCACGTCGACCAGGATGAAGTTGGCGCGCGAGGGGGCGTACTTGAGTCCCATCGCGGTGAACTCCTGCACCAGGAAGTGGCGGCCCGCGTCGATCATGCTGAGGCACTCCCGCACGTGGGAGTCGTCCTCGAGCGCGGCGAGGGCGCCGGCCTGGGCCACCGAGTTGACGTTGAAGGGCTGGCGGATGCGGTTGAGCAGCGCGATGCAGTCGGGATCGGCCGCCGCGTAGCCCACCCGCAGGCCGGCCAGGCTCGCCGCCTTCGAGAAGGTGCGGAGCACCGCGACCTTCCGCCCCTGCTTGAGATAGGCGAGCGCGTCCGGGAAGTCGGGCCCCTGGGCGAACTCGATGTAGGCCTCGTCGAAGACCACGATGACCTTGTCGGGGACGCGGGCCATGAAGTGCTCGACCTCGTCCGCGGTGACGATGGTCGCGGTGGGATTGTTGGGGTTCGCGATGAACACCATCTTGGTCATCGGGGTGATCGCGCGGGCCATCGCCTCGAGATCGAGGCGCTGGTCCTTGAGGGTCACCACCACCCGGATCCCGCCCACCGCCTGCACGATCATCGGGTAGACCACGAAGGAGGGATGCGGGATCACCGCCTCCTCGCCCGAGCGCAGGAACGCCCGGACCATCAGCTCGATCAGGTCGTTGGAGCCGTTGCCGAGGATGATGTGGTCGCTGGTGAGACCGTGCCGCCGGGCGATGGCCTGGCGCAGGTAGTGGCCGCTGCCGTCCGGGTAGCGGTTGATGTGGGTGAGCGCGGTCTGCATCGCCTTCATGACCCGGTCCGACGGGGCCAGCGGGTTCTCGTTGGAGGCGAGCTTGATGACGTCGCTGATGCCGAGCTCGCGCTCGAGCTCCTCGATGGGCTTGCCGGGCTCGTAGGGCGCGATGCCCAGGATGTGATCGTTGGCGAGGGCTTCCCAGGACGCACTCATTCGTTGCTCCTTCACACCGCCGGGTAGGAGCCGAGGACCTTCAGGAACTGACAGCGCTCCCGGACCTCGGCCAGCACGTCCCGGACGTTTTCGGTCTCGCAGTGCCCCTCGAAGTCGAGGAAGTTCACGTACTCCCAGGGGCGACGCTTGGTGGGGCGCGATTCGATCTTGGTCAGGTTCAGCCCCCGGGTGGCGAAGGGCTGGAGGATGCTGTAGAGCACGCCCGGCTCGTTCTTCATCGAGAAGAGGATCGACGTCTTGTCCCGGCCGGTGGGCGGCACCGCCTTCCGCCCGATCACGAGGAAGCGAGTCGAGTTGGACGGGTTGTCCTCGATCCGGGGGCGCAGGATGGGCACCCCGTGCACCTGGGCGGCCATGTCGGAGGCGACGGCGGCCACCGTCGCGTCGTCGCGCGCCCGCTCCACCGCCGCCGAGGTCGACGCGGTCTCCTCCATCGCCGCCTCGGGCAGGTGGGCGGCGAGCCAGGCCCGGCACTGGGCGAGGCCCTGCGGGTGCGAGCAGACCATCTTCACCGCCGCGAGCTCGGTGGCGCGCGAGATCAGGTGCTGCGAGATGTCGAGGGTCATCTCGCCGGTGATCGTCACGTCGGAGTCGATGAGGCGGTCGAGGGTCACGTTGACCGCGCCCTCGGTGGAGTTCTCCACCGGCACCACCCCGAACTCGGCACGGTTGCGCTCCACCTCGTCGAAGATCTCGGCGATTGTGGGCACCGGCAGGAGCTGCGCGGAGGAGCCGAAGCGACGCGTGGCCGCCTGGTGGGTGAAGGTGCCGGGGGGCCCGAGATAGGCGACCGGCAGCGGATGCTCGAGGGCGAGCGAGGCGGAGAGGATCTCGCGCCAGATCACCCGGATGGCGTCGGGGCCCAGGGGGCCCGGATTCCGGGCGACCAGACGCTCGAGGACCTGGGCCTCGCGCTCGGGGATGAAGTACGGGAGATCCTGCTGCCTCTTGAGCTCGCCGATCCGGAGGGCGGCGGTACCGCGCTGGTTGAGGAGTTTGAGGATTTCGTCGTCGAGGTCATTGATCCTGGATCGCCAATCGTCCAGGTTCATCGGGGGCTCCTGAAGCACGTCGGTCACGTAACCCGAGGCAGTATAGGAGAAAGCTACCCCCCACGCAAGTCATTCAACGCCGCGAGCTCGGCGCGGGTCAGCGCGCGGTGGGCGCCCGGGGCCAGATCGCCCAGCCGGAGCGGGCCGAACTGCACGCGCCGGAGGCGACGCACCGGATGACCGAGCGCCTTGCAGTAGCGCTTCACCTCGCGGTATCGCCCCTCCGCGAAGGTCACGCGGAGCCGGCTCGTGTCCGCGCGCGCGGCGAGTCGCGTCACCGCCCGGGGCACCGCGGGACCGTCGTCCAGGGTCACGCCGCGGCGCCACCGCGGCAGGTCCGCCACCGCCACGTGGCCCTCGACCTCCACCTCGTAGACGCGCGGGATCTCGTAGCGGGGGTGCAGGAGCCGATTGGCGAGCTCGCCGTCGTTGGTGAGCAGCAGCAGCCCCTCCGCGTCGAAGTCGAGCCGCCCCACCGGGTAGACCACCGCGGCCGCGGCGGGGGGCAGGAGATCGAGCACCACCGGCCGCCCGTCGGGATCGCGCCGGCTCGTGACGTAGCCGCGCGGCTTGTGCAGGAGCACGTGCTGCAGCGGGGGGCGCGCGGGCAGGGCGCGGCCGTCGAGCGTGATGTGGTCGGTCTCGGGATCCGCCTGGGCGCCCGGCTCGAGCCGGACCCGCCCGTTGACGGCGACGCGCCCCTCCGCGAGCAGCGACTCAGCCGCTCGACGAGACGCGATCCCCGCCCGGGCCAGGATCTTGCTCAGACGAATCGGGGGCAGCGGCGATCTCCTCCTGCTCCGGCCCAGGGTCCGCGAGCTGCGCGGCGGCGGCCTCCGCGAGCTCGGGCACGACCAGCTCGCCTTCCACCTTCGGCAGGTCGCCGAGGTCGCGCAGGCCGAAGGCCACCAGGAACTCGCGGGTGGTCTCGTAGAGGAACGGCCGGCCGGGCGACTCCTTGCGGCCCGCGATGCGGATCATCCGACGCTCGAGCAGGTTGTCGAGCACCGCCTCCGAGTTCACCCCGCGCACCGCGTCGACCTCGGGGCGGGACACCGGCTGGCGGTAGCCGATGATGGCGAGCGTCTCGAGGGCGGGGCGTGACAGGCGCGAGCGGGTGCGGCTGCGCGCGAGCTTGACCAGCCAGGGCGCGACCTCGGGCCGCGTCACGAGGCGGAAGCCGCCGCCCACCTCCATCACCTGCAGCGCGCGGCCCTCCGCGTCGAGCCGGGCGCGCAGGCCCTCCACGATCTCGCGGGCCGCGGCGGCCGACTCGAGCTCGAGCACTTCCTGGATGCGCTCGGCCTCCACCGGAGTGTCGGAGGCGAAGAGCAGGGCTTCGACCACGTCGATGGGCTCAGGCATTCAGGGGCTCCCCCTGTTCGGTTCGGGGTTCGTCGTCCGGTGGGGGCGTCGCGGCCGCGCGCGGCGCTTCCTCGGCCGGTATCGAGTCGCGCGGGCCGTCGGCGGTGAGCGCCTCGCCGCTCGCGTCGGCGTCGGGCCGCGGCTCCTCCTCCACGTCCACCAGCCGCGCCGGCTCGCGCACGCTCACCGCGTTGCGCTCGATCACGATCTCGCCGAACAGGTCGGCCTGGCGCGCCCGGGCCTGGCCCAGGCGTACCAGCTCGAGCAGGGCCAGGAGGGTGACCACCCACTCCGCGCGCAGCCGCTCGGCGCCCGCCACCGAGGAGAAGAGCAGCGACCACGTGCTGCGGAGCAGGTCGAGGATCTCGCTCATCCGCTCCAGCACCGAGAGCGGATTGGGCTCGACCTGCCGCGGCACCCGGCGCTTCTGGTCCTCGATGAGCCGCTGCATCGCGCGCTGCAGCAGGTGCACCGAGAGGTCCTCGAGCGGGATGTCCTCCGGGGGCGGCAGCTCCGCGGTGGTGCGCCCGTAGATCAGGGTCTGCTCGGCCTCGCGCTCGGAGAGCCAGGCGCCGAGCGCCTTCACCCGCGCGTACTCGCGCAGGCGCTCCTCCAGCTCGCGCTTGAGCAGCTCGCCTTCCTCGTCGAGCGCCTCCTCCTGGTCGTCC
>DATFAJ010000683.1:0-11685 GCA_035254745.1 Candidatus Methylomirabilota bacterium
GAGGTAGTGGGCGCCTTCCAGGACGGTCTCAAGATCGAGGTCTCGGACGCGATGCCCGCCGAGCTGTACCTGCGCCACCTCGGGCAGGTGCGCCCGCTGCAGGCGGCGGTCCGCAAGCTCGGGGCCCAGGATCCGGCCGGCGTGGCCGCCGCGGTCGAGTTCGTGCTCGAGGGCCTGCACCTGAGCAAGAAGCTCAACAAGGACGTGCAGGCCGGGCAGTCGCGCTACCGGGGGGCGTGAGGCGCCGGTGTCTCCCCTGAGCTGGTACTCGCGCTGGGACGGCAGCCAGCGGCTCGACGACCTCGACGCCGATCAGCTCCTCGAGGCGATGTCCGACGACCTCCTGTCGGACGGCGATCCGTGGAGCGCGCTCCGGCGCCTCTTCCAGCGCGGCGCGAAGAACCCGGACGGGGCCAACCTGCCCGGGCTCCAGGACCTGCTCAACCGCCTGCGGCGACAGCGCCAGCAGCAGCTCGACCGCTACGATCTCTCCTCGGTCCTCGACGACATCAAGCAGAAGCTCGACAACATCCTGAAGACGGAGCGCGAGGGCATCGAGCGGCGGGTGGCCGACGCCCGGGAGCGCGCCCAGAAGGGTGAGGCCCCCGAGTCCTTCCGCCAGGCGATGGAGCAGGCCGCGGCCGAGCACCGGAAGACGCTCGACGAGATGCCGGAGTCCCCCGCCGCGCGGATCCAGGGGCTGCAGAGCTACGAGTTCATGGACCCCGACGCGCACCGGCTGTTCTGGGAGCTGATGAAGGGGCTGCAGCAGCAGATGCTCCAGCCCTTCCTCTCGAACATGCAGAAGGCGCTCGGCAACATGAGCCCCCAGGACCTCGAGCGGATGCGGGAGATGCTGCGCGACCTCAACCGCATGCTCCAGGACCGCGCGGAGGGACGCGAGCCGGACTTCGACGCGTTCAAGCAGAAGTGGGGCGACCACTTCCCGGGGGCCGAGAACCTCGACCAGCTCATGGAGCAGATCGCCCAACAGAGCGGCCAGATGCAGTCGCTGCTCTCGAGCATGTCGCCGGGCCAGCGCCGTCAGCTCCAGGACATGATGCAGTCGCTCTTCATGCAGGACGAGCGGCTCGAGGCCGAGCTGCGCCAGCTCGGCATGAACCTCTCCCAGCTCATGCCGCCTCCCGACGGGCGCCGCTACAACTTCCGCGGCGACGACGACCTCACCATGAAGCAGGCGATGGAGCTGATGGACGAGCTCCGACAGCTCGACGAGCTCGAGCGGCAGATCCAGAAGGTGCGCGACCCCAACGACCTCGAGAAGATCGACCCCCAGCAGGTCGCCGAGCTCCTGGGCGAGGAGGCGGCCCGTGACCTCGAGCGCCTGCGCGAGATGACCAAGAAGC
Organism: Candidatus Methylomirabilota bacterium; assembly: GCA_035254745.1. Taxonomy (GTDB): domain Bacteria; phylum Methylomirabilota; class Methylomirabilia; order Rokubacteriales; family CSP1-6; genus CAMLFJ01. The sequence goes on from DATFAJ010000683.1 coordinate 1,368, forward strand.
TGGAAGAAGCGGGCTACCTCGAGCGCAAGGGCGACCGGCTCGAACTGACCGCGCGGGCCATCCGCAAGATCGGCGACAAGGCCCTGCGCGACATCTTCGGCCACCTCAAGCGCGACCGCTTCGGCGGCCACGCCCTCGAGCGTCGGGGCGCGGGCGGCGACCGCACCGACCAGTCGAAGCCCTACGAGTTCGGCGACCCGTTCCTGCTCGAGCTGCGCGAGACCCTGATGAACGCGGTCGAGCGCAACGGCGCCGGGGTCCCGGTGCGCCTCGTCCCCGACGACTTCGAGGTGGCGCGCACCGAGACCCAGACCCAGGCCGCGACCGTGCTGATGCTCGACATGAGCCGCTCGATGATCTTCAACGGCTGCTTCCTGCCCGCCAAGAAGGTCGCGCTCGCGCTGAACGCGCTCATCCGCGGCCAGTTCCCGCGCGACAGCCTCTACATCGTGGGCTTCTCGCTCTACGCCCGCGAGTTCAGCGCGGCCCAGCTCCCCCACCTGGCCCCCGGCGAGTGGAGCGTGGGCACCAACATGCACGCGGGCTTCCTGCTCGCCCGCCAGCTCCTGGCCCGGCACAAGGGCGGCAACAAGCAGGTGATCATGATCACCGACGGCGAGCCCACCGCCCACATGGAGGGGAGCGAGCCCGAGTTCGCCTATCCCCCGACCCGGCGGACCCTGCAGGAGACGCTCAAGGAAGTGCAGCGCTGCACGCGGGACGGCATCACCATCAACACCTTCATGCTCGAGCAGAGCCACGCGCTGACCGCCTTCGTGGAGCAGATGACGCGCATCAACCGCGGCCGGGCCTTCTTCGCCACCTCCGACCGCCTCGGCGAGTACGTCCTGGTCGACTTCGTCCGCTCCAAGCGGCGGGCCGTCTCCTAGCCACCCGACCGGATGCCGGACGCCGCGTCGGTCGTCCTGCTCGTGCGCCACGGGCTGACGCCCACCACCGGGATCAAGCTGCCCGGCCGCGCCCCCGGCCTGCACCTCTCCGACGAGGGCCGGCGGCAGGCCGAGGTGGCCGCCGAGCGGATCGGCAAGGTGGGCAAGATCGCGGCGGTGTACGCCTCGCCGATCACCCGCGCACGCGAGACCGCCCAGCCGATCGCCCGCGCGGTCAAGCGCGCGGTCCGCATCGAGCGGGACCTGGCCGATCTCGACATCGGGGACTGGACCGGCATGAGCCTCAAGCAGGCGGCCCGGCGGCCGGAGTGGGAGACGGTGCAGCGCAACCCGAGCAGCTTCCGCTTTCCCGGCGGCGAGTCCTTCCCGGAGATGCAGACCCGGATGACCTCCGCGCTCGGCCGCATCGTGGCCCGGCATCCCGGCCAGATCGTCGTCGCGGTGTCGCACGCCGACCCGATCAAGGCCGCGGTGGCCCAGGCCCTCGGCACCCCGCTCGACCTCTTCCAGCGCATCATGATCGCGCCCTCCGCGATCACGGTGGTGGCCTACCGACGCGGCGGGCCCAGCGTGCTCACCGTCAACTCCCTCGCCGGCGACCTGGCCTGGCTCGGGGGCGGCAAGGCATGAGCGACAACCCGTCGTTCGAGATCGACTCCCCCGACCACTTCACCGCCGGCGCGGTCGGCCCGCCGGGCCAGCGCGTGTTCTACCTGCAATCGCGCGAGGCGGGACGCGTGCTCACCCTCAAGGTGGAGAAGGAGCACGTGCGCGCGCTCGCCGAGTACCTGGGCGGCCTGCTGGCGCGGGTGAAGCGCCCGCCCGAGCCGTCGCGGGGCAGGGCCGAGCTCCTCGAGCCGCTGCAGCCGGTGTGGGACGTGGGCACGATCGCGGTGGGCTACGACGAGGGCCGGGACCGGGTGGTGGTGGAGGCGAGCGAGCTCCTCGAGGACGCGGCGGAAGAGGGCGGCGAGCCAGGGCAGGAGCAAGAGACCGGCCCGCAGCCCGCGATGGCGCGCTTCCGCATCACCCGCGGCCAGGCCGCCGCCTTCGTCGAGCGCGCCGGCGATCTCATGAAAGGCGGGCGGCCGAGCTGCCCGATCTGCAGCCGGCCCATGGACCCGGAGGGCCACATCTGCCCCCGGTCCAACGGCCACGTCACCCACTAGCCATGCCGGGGCGCGCGGACCCGACCATCGCGCTCGACCTGCTGACTCGCGGCGAGGTCACGGTCAAGGGGCGCATGCCCCGCAGCAGCAACGCCACCTTCCTGGTCGAGTGCTGCCTCGACGGCCAGACCACGCTCGCGGTGTACAAGCCGGAGCGCGGTGAGCGGCCGCTGTGGGACTTCCCTCCCGGCCTCTACCGGCGCGAGATCGCGGCCTATCTCCTGTCGGAGGCGCTCGGCTGGGGTCTGATCCCTTTTACGACTCAGCGAGAAGGGCCTCTAGGAGACGGGTCGCTCCAGCTCTTCGTGCCGGCCGACTTCCGCCAGCACTACTTCACGCTGCTGGAGCAGGGCGGGCACCGCGAGACGCTCCAGCGCATCTGCCTCTTCGACCTGGTGGCCAACAACGCCGACCGCAAGAGCGGCCACTGCCTCTGGGTGCCGGACGACCGGATCTACGCGATCGACAACGGGCTGTCGTTCCACGCGGAGCCCAAGCTGCGCACCGTGATCTGGGACTTCGGCGAGGAGCCGATCGCGGCGGGGCTGCTGGAGGATCTGCGCCGCCTGCTCGAGGCGGGCCTGCCGACCGCGCTGGCCGAGCTGCTCGACGCGGACGAGCAGCGCGCGCTGAAGCGCCGTGCGCGCGGGCTGCTGCGGTCCGGCCACTACCCGGTGGACGAGAGCGGCCTCCGCTACCCCTGGCCGCTGATCTAGGCGCGGTGGCCGCGGCGGGACGATTCGCCGTGGATCACGTCGCACCAGCGGCGATTCTCGTCGCCCCCCGCCTCGGCGCTGCCGGTCAGCATCGCGTCCGACATGACGCGCGCGTCGTCGACACCTTCCCGCAGGGGCATGTGCAGCGCGCACCACTGCACCTCCAGGATCTCCAGCAAGGTATCGGCGTCGGGCTCGCAGGCGGGGCAGTATGCGCGCGCAATACGGGGGGTTTCGGCCGGAATGTCACTCAAGGCAGGCCACCACGGCGGGAAACTGCGGGACTTCCTCGCGAGTGTCGAGCGATGGCAACCTCCTGTCCGGAATGCCGAACCGGGCTCGAGCCTCACGACCATTCTACACAGGGGATAATTTCAATCCTAATTCTCGAAAGGCCTGCCTACAGAAAGGTCTGGTCCGGCTCCAGGCCGAGGAGGTAGCGGCCGACCGTCTCGAGGTGGGCCTGGCGGCCCTGGAGCTGCTGGGTCACGGTGTGGATGTCCCGGAAGCGCCGCTCGAAGGCGCTACTGGTGAAGATGGAGCTCGACCCCGCGGCGTGATGCACGGTGTCGACCACCTGCTTGGCCTGGTGGATGCCGTAGGTGGAGGCCAGGCGGATCTGCACCCGCTGCTCCACGCCGAGCGGGCGGCCGGATCGGCTCACCTCGGCCCAGATGCGCGCGAGCGCGTCCAGCAGGAAGACGCGCGCGGAGCCGAGCTTCGCCTCGGCCTCGGCCACCTGGAACTGGATGACGCCGCTGTCGCGCAGCTGCCGCTTGGACGAGCGCGGCTCCTTGTCGCGGGCCAGCTCGACGAAGGCGTCCAGGCTGCTGCGCGCGATGCCCATGGCCACGCCCGAGAACCCGGCCGCGTAGAGGCTGCCCGACGGGAAACAGTAGAGGGGACCGGGATGCCGGCGCTCGGCGGGATCGTCGCGCGAGACGGTGTGCTCCTCCGGCACGAACAGGTCGGTGACCGTGAACGCGTCGCTCCCCGTCCCGCGCAGCCCGGTCACGTGCCAGACGTCCACGATCCTCGCCTGCCCGGCCGGGAAGAGCATGGTGCGCCCGTCGGGCGTGCCGTCCGGGCGGCGGCGCGTCCGCCCGTCGGCCCCCTGGATCGGGCAGTAGCCGCCGAGCCAGGTCGCGTGCCGGCACCCGCTGCCGAAGCTCCAGGTGCCGTCGATGCGGTAGCCCCCGTCGACCGCCACCGCGCGCGCGTCGTTGCTCGGCCCCCAGGCCAGCACCGCGCGCCGGTCACCGAAGATCTCGCGCCCGACCTCGGGGCGCAGGTAGGCCGCGGTCATCGAGCAGCCGGAGGCCTGGCAGAGACACCACGCCGCGCTCGCGTCGTGGCGGGCGACCTCCTCGATCACCTGGACGAAGGTGACCGGGTCGATCTCGGCCCCGTCGAGGAAGGCGGGCAGGAGCAGGCGGAAGAGGGACGCCTCGTGGAGCGCCCGCAGCAACGGCTCGGGAAGCCGGCGCTCCTGCTCGGTCCGCTCGCTCAGGTCCTCCAGCAGCGGGGCCAGCGCGCGGGCCCGCTCGAGCGGGCCCGCCGGATCGCGCGAGTCCGTTTAGTCCACCCCGAAGTCGTAGATCTTGCCGGAGCCCGCCCCGAAGCCGGTGGCGAGGATGAAGCCGTACTCGCCGGGAGGCAGTGCCGCGGACGGGGTCACCTTGTAGAACCCGCGCGGATCCCGCTCGATGGTGACCGGGATCTTGTCCTCGTTGCGCACGCCCATCTTCTGGGTGCCGCCGAACGGCATGAAGGCGCCGCTGCCGATCTTGAGGTTGCGATCGTTGTGATCGTCACCCTGCTTGAGCCGCACGAGCGGCGCGTCGGTCGAGGAGTAGGTGCTGAGGAACACCGGCTGCTTGTCGGTGGTCCGATACTGGGCCTTCTTCCCTTCCAGCACCACCTCGCTCTTGCTCTGGAAGAACGCCATGTTGGTCTCGAGGTTGGCCGAGGTCGCGAACATCTCGACGTACTTGCCGCCCACGAGCTGGTAGATCACGTCCGTGTTCTTGAGCGCCCCCGCGGCCATCGCCGGCGCGGGCGGCGCCGGCATCGCCCCGGTGGTGGGCGCGGAGCCGGAGCCGGCCGCCACCATCGCCTCCAGCACCTTGTCGGAGACGCCGGCCTTCTTCAGGCTCACCAGCGAGTCCGTCTTGAGATCGAACTTGGTCGCGGTGGACTTGATCTTGGCGATGACCACCGCTTCCGGCAGTCCCGCCTTGATCATCTGGATCACGGAGTCGTTGGTGAGCACTTCCTGGGCGAGGGAGGTGGCCCCCGGCAGCGAGAGACCGACGGCGGCCACCAGGACCAGGATCAGGAGCGCTCGGATCGTCGAAGCTTTCATATTTTTCCTCTAGAATGGACAGATTTGCCGCCCAGGTTGTGGGCAGTAGCTGTACTGCACCGTTCCGGATGCCGCGAAGCGCTTCAACAGGCTCATGGAAAATGCCATGTCGCTCACCACCGCCGCCTGGTGGCACAGCAGGCAGTCACCGGGCAGCTCGAGCTTCAATGGCTCGGCGGTGACCGGGTCGAACCCGCCGAACGTCCAGTTCCGACTGCCGAACCCCGGCTGCGTCTTCTGCATCAGGTGCAGCGTGCGCTCGCCCCCGCCCCGGACCAGGTGCTTCTGGCGATCGGTGGCGAAGACCGTCGCGCCGCTCCTCGGATCCCGACCCAGCACCTTCGCGCGGTAGACGTCGATCGCGAAGAGCGTCCCCACCGGGAACTCCCGGAGGCCGGGATCGTGCGTCAGCGCCTCGATCGCGTCCTTCGACGCATACAGATCCCGGGAGAGCCCATCGACTCGATCGACCACCGCGTACTTCACCAGGCCGGTCCGGTACTCCCGGGGATAGGAAACGACGGGGCCTTGCGCCAGCACTCCCTCCATCGGAACCAGACCGACCAGCACCACCAGCAGCGCGGTACGCGCCCACATGCTCTGTCCCACCGGCCCCCAACTTAGGGCACTTCGAAAATCTGGTCAATAGCGGCGCCCCCGCGTCCCCGCCGGGCGAGCGGCCAGGCCGCGGGCAGCATGGCGAGGAGCGCGGCGGTGCCGTTCAGGGCCATCGCGGCCGGCACCCCGATTCCGCCCGACAGGAAGCCGATCCACAGGGTGCCGGCCGGCTGGGTGCCGATGCACGCCGAGAGGATGCCCATGGCCCGGCCGCGGCTCGCCTCGGGCGCCGAGAGCAGCACCAGGGTGCTCTGCATCGCGGCGAACCCGGACTCGCAGGCCCCGATCAGCACGAGCACCGGCAGGCAGGCCCACGGCCAGCGCAGGCTCGTGAAGGCCAGGAGCAGGAACGGGGCGGTCAGGACCGAGAGGGCGAAGAGCCGGCCGTGGGGCAGGAAGCCGCGGCGGCCCGCGATGGCCAGCGCCCCCAGCAGGGCCCCGAGGCCGTCGGCCGCGACCAGCCCGCCCAGCCATTCCGGGCCCACCTGCAGCACCCGCCGGGCGAACACCGGCAGCATGTGCTGGTAGGGAAAGAACAGCACGTTCATCATCACGGTGATCGTCAGCACCGCGCGCACGGTGGGCTCGCGCCACGCGTCGCGGAACCCCGCGCCCAGGCTGGCCGCGACCGACGCGGTGTCCCGACCGCTCGGCCCGCCGATGCGCGCGGGCAGCCCGAGGAAGACCAGCAGGCCGATCGCGTAGAGCGCGGCCACCGCCACGTAGCAGGGCGCGGGGCCGAGGCGCGCCAGGCCCACGCCGGCCAGCACCGGGCCGACCATCTTGGCCACCTGCATCGAGACCGTCTCGAGCGAGACCGCGGTCGCCACCCGGCCCGGGCCCACCAGGGCGTAGAGCGCGGTGCGCCGCGCCGGGAAGTCGAGGGCCCAGAGCACGCCGAAGAGCATCTCGAGGCCGACCAGCGGCCCGAAGCCGCCTCGGCCAGACGCGAAAACCGCGCCGAGGGCGAGCGCGGTGACGAGCCCGAGCGACTGGGTGAAGATCAGCACCCGCCCGCGATGCATGCGATCGGCCAGGATCCCGGTGAACGGGCCCAGGACCATGAGCGGGGCCGAGCGGGCGAAGGCGGCCAGACCCACCATGAACGGCGAGTCCGTGAGCTGGAACGCGAGCCAGCCGAGGAGGACCAGGTCCATCCAGCGCGCGCCGTTGACGCAGAGACCGGAGAACCAGAGACGGCGATAGGGGCGCTCGCGCAGGACGGAGGCGAAAACGTGGGGGGCGGCCAGGGCGACCGCCGACGGAGCGACGCTGCTCACCCGCCAGGGATAGCACGGAAGACGGCCCGATGGGAACCGGCGCGATCGACTATTGACACGCCCGGCGACGAGGATCGATCATTTCGCAACTACGAGCCAACCGCATGATCTCCCTCGTCCTCGTTCCGCGCATCCTGGGCTTCGTGGAGTAGCGGAGCGATGCGACCCCCCGATCAGGGGAGGAACCTCGGCGCCGCGCTGCTCGCCGGCCTCCTGTGCGGCGGCCTCTGGATCCTGTTCGCGACCATGATCTTGGAGGTCGTCCGGCCGGGGCCGTTGACGGTCCCCGCGATAGGCCTCGGGGCCGTGGCGGGCCTCGCGGTCGCCGCGTTCTGCTGGAGGCCCGGCACCTCCAGGCAGATCTGGGGCCGCGTGGCCCTCACCGTGGGCCTGCACGCCCTCGCGATGCCGGCCGCGGCCGCCGTCGCGTTCGGCGCAACCGGGATCTGGCCGCCTCCCGAGACCGCCGACCTCGAGCTCAGCGTGGACGTTCTCGGGCTGCGGCTGGTCGGCACGCCGACGACCGTTCGCCTCGGGTTCGGCGGCTTCGTCGTCGGTCTCCTCCTCGTCGTGATCGGCGATCGCGCCCTGCGCCGCCGCATCCCGGACCGACGCGCCGGGCGGCCTTCCCGCTGAGAGTCCGCCGCGCCGCCGCCCGATCCGCAGCCGACGACAACCCGGGGCTCGCCCGCCCGGAGGTCCGGGGGCGACCCGCGCCGCCGCAGCGTAGTCCGGGATGGCCGAGCCGCCCGGTCGCCGGCACGCTGCGCTGGATGCTGGTCGCGTGGTGTCTCTCGCTCCACGCGCCCGGCGCGCACGCGGAGTCCGACCGGTCGGCGTTCCATCTCTCGACCGAGTTCCACGGCCCGCTCGGCTACACCAATCCCGACGCGGCCCGGACCCTGCAGCACGGCATGGCGAACATGGTCGCGTTCTGGCCGCCCGCGGACGCCGGTATGGAGCGCTTCGTCACGAGTCGCGACGTACGGCTCAACTTTCACCTGCAGGGCGCGACTCACGTCGACAACCAGTCCGCGGTCTCGATCGAGAGCCAGCGACTCGCCGCATCCCGGATCTGTCTGGCGCAGCCGGCCAAGCGCCACCTCTGGAACCTGATGATCGAGTGGGATCAGAGCGGCGGCGCCTGGGTCCCGAACGGACGGCCGCAGTATGGCGCCCTGACGCGCCCGCAGGCGCATGCACGCTTCGCCGAGTACTACCTCCGGCGATCTCCTCCGCTGGGCGCTTACCTGCGCCAGCCCTCGACCGCGCGGGCGTGCCGGCTTGCCGCCGTCACCGACTACTCCCCGAACGTCTTCGACGCCTACGAGTTCGGCGTCGACGTCGGACTGCTCGAGCGCGGCGTCGACGAGCTGGGGGACGTCGCCACCGGCATCGCCTTCGTGCGCGGAGCCGGGCGTCAATACGATCGCCCCTGGGGGATCGACCTCTCGACGTGGCGCACGGCGGCCGACTCCGCAACTCGCTTCGCCGCCGGGGGGCGGCAGACGGGGGGATGGTCCCCGAGCTATCTGCGCCGGCACATGTACGCCGCGTACATGGCGGGCGCGCATATCCTCCAGATCGAGCCGACGGTCTACTACGCCCTGGGCGGGTCGACTCTCAACCCGTTCGGGCGGGCCGTGAAGGAGTTTGCCGACTTCGCATTGAGGCGGCATCCCGACGTGGGGACGCCCGTGGTCCCGACGGCGCTGATGCTCGACGCTCACAGCGGCTTCGACCCGAAGCACGGGCCGTACAACCAGCGGCACGCGGTCTGGTACCAGGACATCGCCTACTCTTCCGGCGACTTCATGATCGACAACTTCTTAAAGCTCACCTACCCGAACCACTGGCGGCACGGCACCGCGCCGGGCGCGCCCTTCTCGACGCCGGGCGGCTACCAGCGATTCCTGGCGTCCGGCGGCGATCCCCGGCCCTTCGAGCCGATGCCGTTCACCCGCTGGGGCGACACGTTCGACGTGGTGCTCAACACCGCGCCGCCGAGCGCGCTGCGGCGTTACAAAGTCATCGTGCTCCTGGGCGACGTCGTCATCGACGCGCGTCTCCGTCAGGATCTCGAGCCGTGGGTACGGGCCGGGGGGACGCTCGTCGTCAACGTGAGGCAGGTGACGAGCGCGGACGAGACGCTGCTCGGCGTCCGGCTCGGCGGCGCGGATCTGGGCGGCACGACCTCGCGATGGCTATCCGACCGCGCGGCGTTCACCGAGCCGCCATACCGATACCAGTCGGTCGCGCCCGTCGCCGCGCGCGTCCTGGCGACCTCCGGCGACGGCGCCCCCCTGATCACGTCGAACGCGGTCGGGACGGGACGGGTCATCCTGACGACGCCCGACCATCTGCAGACGACCGCGCGCGATCGGCTGCTGGACGTCGGCGCTCGGCTGTTCGACCACCTGAACCGCGAGCACGCGCCCGCCGTCGTGTCCGGTCCCGCCGCCCAGTACATGTTCTCGACCGCGCCGGGACGGCTCATCACCACCATCATCAACAATTCGGGCGCGACCTGGAACGGCGCCATCACCGCGAACATTCCCGGCGCGGTCGCCGCCGTTCGCGAGTACACCGCCGACACCGCGACGCCCTGTACGCGCGCCGGATCCATCGTGACGGTCACGGGAAGCGTCCCGGCCTACGACCTCCGCATCTTCGCGATCGAGTACGCGCCGGGCCCGCCCGCCCCCGGGGCGGCGTGCTGAGCCTCCGGGTGGCGGTCCCTCAGAGGGGCGCCCGGTAGGCGGGAAAGAAGCCGCCGCAGGACACCTCCTCCACCGGCACGTCGGCGGCCCGGGCCCGGCGCGTGGTCAGCTCACGGTACTTCCGTTCGTCGGTGACGAGACGCAGGGTCGAGAACGGAAAGCGCAACGGCGAGAACCCGCGCTTGAACTGGAGCAGGCGGTCGCTGGCGCCGCCGACGCCGCCTCCCAGGTGGAGGTAACGATTGCCGCGGGCCCTGGCCCATCCCGCGACCGAATACAGGAGCAGGTGAAACGGCGACTTGCTGAGGAACTCCGACCTCGTGCCTCCCAGGTGGGCCTGAACGATCCCGCCGCATTCGAAGAAGATGCAGGCCGCCGCGGGCCGCCCCTCCGACTCCACCAGGGCGCAGTGCACGTGCCCGGGCATCCTGGCGAGTTGCGCGAAGTACTCGCGGCCGAAGTAGTAGGACTCCTTCGCGTGGACCCGGTCCATCGTGTCCCGATAGATCGCCATGACACACTCGACGTGCTCGCGCAGC
>DATFAJ010000684.1:0-5929 GCA_035254745.1 Candidatus Methylomirabilota bacterium
AGGCCATGGACCAGCCCAGCGAGCCGGCGAGCGCGCGGGCGGTGCGGCTGGCGTGATCGGATATGCCGTGGGGCGCTTCCCCCGCGAACACGGTCACCGCGCTCTCGCTGGCTTCGAGCCCACGGTCGGCGTGATAGGGAGGCCAGGGACTCGCCTCCTCGTGCTCGCCGATGCAGTAGGTGTTAGCGGCCCGGGTGGCCGAACGTGGACATCGAGGTCTCGCCCGGGCGGGCGCCGCCGACGTTGATCATCACGAGCCGCAGGGCGCGACCGATGGTGGCGTTGGCGCGATAGCCCGGCCCGAACACTCCGAACGAGCAGTTGAGCCCGATTCGCGTGCGGATCGGGCCGTGTACGACGACGAGGGGACCCGAGAAGTGGGTCGACGTCGATACGCCGTGCAGGTTGAAGGACGGATCGCACGCGGCCTCGACCGCGGCGAGCACCACCGGGAAGTACTCGGGCCGGCAGCCGGCCATGACCGCGTTGGTCGCGACCTTCTCGACGGTCGCGCGGCCGTAGTTGGGTGGCACTTCCCCCACCAGGTCCTCGCGGGCTCGGGCGCTGGCCGCGAGCATGCGCTCGACGCGGGCGCGCGACGGAGGCACCACCGGCAGCCCATCCGTCACACCCTTGTCGAACCAGCTCTCGAGGTCGTCCACCGGCGCATCCTCACACAAATGGCCGGCGGGAGCCAGGGCCGGAGGCGAACCGGGCGCGCTCGTGCCTATAATCGCTTCCGTGAACGCGTGGCACGACGTGGAGCTGGGTGCGGCCATCGAGCAGCACTTCCGGTGCGTGATCGAGATCCCGAAGGGTTCGAAGGTGAAGTACGAGCTGGACAAGGAGACCGGGCTCCTGTCGCTCGATCGGGTCCTGCACTCGGCGGTGCACTATCCGGCGAACTACGGGTTCCTGCCCCAGACGTACTGCGACGACGGGGACCCGCTCGACGTGCTCGTGCTGGGCCAGGAGCCGGTGGTCCCGCTCTGCATCCTGCGGGCGCGCGCCATCGGGGTGCTGACGATGAGCGACGAGAAGGGCGGCGACGACAAGGTGATCGCGGTCCACCTGGACGACCCGGAGTATGCCCACTACCAGGAGGCCGCCGAGCTGCCGCCCCACCGGTTGAAGGAGATCCAGCGCTTCTTCCTGGACTACAAGGTCCTCGAGAACAAGACGGTCGACGTCGAGCAGATCCGCGGCCGCGCGGCCGCCGAGCAGGTGATCCGTGACGCGGTGCGCCTCTATAAGGAGCGGATCGCCCCGGGCGTTCGTCGCGCCCGCGCCGGCCCGGTCTAACCCACCGGAATCCTGCCAGTTTTTCTGGGCGCCTCTTCGGGGGGCGCGGAGGGTCTTTCGACGCTCGCCGGTGACGTCCATCCTCTCGAAAATCCTAGGTTTTCCTTGTTGCGAAAAATTCCGAGTGCTAGACTCAGCCTTGAGTTCGAACAGACATCGTCACGAGTCTCAAACTACCGATCTCATACGGGTGCCTTATGCTGATTAGCCTCCTCGCTGGGCTGTTCTCCAACGACCTGGCCATCGACCTCGGTACGGCCAACACCCTCGTCTACGTCCGCGGGGAAGGCATCGTGATGAACGAGCCCTCCATCGTCGCCATCCACCAGGCCGACCACTCGGTGCTGGCGGTCGGCCACGAGGCCAAGGCGATGCTCGGGCGCACGCCGGGGAACATCACCGCGATCCGGCCGCTGAAGGACGGCGTCATCGCCGACTTCGACGTGACCGAGAAGATGCTCCACTACTTCATCAACAAGGTGCACCGCCGCCGTACCCTCGTGCACCCCCGAATCGTCATCGGAGTGCCCTCGGGCATCACCCAGGTGGAGAAGCGCGCGGTGCGCGACTCCGCGATGCAGGCGGGGGCGCGCGAGGTGTATCTGATCGAGGAGCCGATGGCCGCCGCGATCGGCGCGGGCCTGCCGATCCAGGAGCCGGGCGGCAACATGATCGTGGACATGGGCGGCGGCACCACCGAGGTCGCGGTCATCTCGCTCTCCGGCATCGTGTACTCGAAGTCGGTGCGCATCGCGGGTGACGAGATGGACGAGGCGATCGTGCAGTACATCAAGAAGCACTACAATCTGCTCGTCGGCGAGCGACGCGCCGAGGAGATCAAGATCAAGCTGGGTTCGGCCTATCCGATGGGCGGCGAGCGCATGACGATGGAAGTGAAGGGCCGCGACCTGATCGACGGGATTCCGAAGACGATCGTGGTGACCGACGAAGAGATCCGGGAAGCGCTCCGCGAGCCGGTCATGGCCATCGTGGACACGGTCCGGACCTGTCTCGAGCGGACACCGCCCGAGCTGGCCGCCGACATCGTGGACAAGGGTATCGTGCTGACCGGGGGCGGCGCGCTGCTGCGCGGCCTGGACCTGCTCCTGCGGCAGGAGACGGATCTCCCGATCACGGTCGGGGACGACCCCCTCTCGTGCGTCGCGCTCGGCACCGGCAAGGTCCTGGACGAGCTCGAGCTTCTCAAGAAAGTGGCGATCCCCGCCTGAACGCCGGCCTCGGGCCAGCCTCGCGCTGATCGGCCGTAGGGGTGACGGAGCGGTGAGAGTTCGTAGATACGGAATCCTGCTCGCGGTGCTGCTCGTGTCCCTGCTGCTCCTGACGGTGCAGACGCGGGGCGGGGGCACCGCTCGGGCCGGCGAGCTGGTCACGATCGCGGTCACCCCGATCCAGAGCCTCCTGGTCCGCATTCACCGCGGCGCCCTCAACCTCTGGGCCAACTACGTCGATTGGAAGTCGGTGCGGCGCGACAACGCCGCGCTCCGCGAGGAGAACGAGCAGCTGCGCGTCCAGTCCATGCAGGCCAGCGAGACCCGCGAGGAGAATGCGCGCCTGCGTCGCCTCCTGGTGCTGCGGGACCGTCTGCCTCTGGCCACGGTGGCCGGCGAGGTGATCGGGCGCGAGGCCGGGGGCTGGGTTCGCTCCCTGACCGTGAACCGGGGGCGCGGCGACGGCATCGCCCAGCAAACCCCGGTCATCGTCCCGGACGGTCTCGTCGGTCGGGTGGTGCAGGTCCACCGCGGCGCGGCGGTGATCCAGCTCCTGAACGATCCGGCCTCGACGGTCGGCGCGGTGGTCCAGCGCACCCGGACCGCCGGGCTCGTGGAGGGCGACGCCGGCGGCACCGTTCGCTTCAAGTTCATGGCCCGTGACGGCGCGAGCGTCGCGCCGGGGGACCTGGTGGTCACCTCGGGCCTGGGCACCCTCTTCCCCAAGGGGCTCCCGGTCGGCCGCGTGGTGAAGATCGAGGACAAGGGGTCGGCCCTCTTCCACTTCGCGGTGCTCGCGCCCGCGGTCGACTTCTCCCGCGTCGAGGAGGTCCTGCTCGTCACCGGGCAGACCACCCAGGACGTGGCCGCGCTGTTCCCCTTGGAGGGGTGAGCCGTGCTCCGCCTCCTCCTGCTGGTGGTCATCGTCGGGGGCGGCGTGCTGCAGTCGACGGTGGTCGCGGTCGCGGGAGTAGGCGGGATCACGCCGGATGTGCCGCTCATCCTCACCGTGCTGATCGCCCTCCGCTACGGGCCCGAGTCCGGCTGTCTGGCCGGCTTCGTGGCCGGGCTCCTCCAGGACGCGAGCGGCGGCGGGCTCGTGGGCGTGCAGGCCCTCACCAAGGGCCTCGCCGGCTTCGGGATGGGCCTGCTGGTGGGACGCTTCTGGGTCAGCAATCCGCTCGTGCAGGTCCCCGGGCTCGTGCTCTTGACCATCACCGAGGGTCTGGGGCGCTTCCTGCTCCTGCAGATGTTCCACTACCCCGCCGCCTTCGGCGACCTGATGCTTCACGTGATCCTTCCGCAGGCGCTCTACAACGGCGTGATCGGCACCCTGTGCATCCTCGCCGAGGCGAGCCTCGAGCTGGTGCGGAGACGGGCGTGGCACTGAGCTCGCCGCCGCCTCCCAATCGTCGCGAGGCCTGGGGCCGGCGCGTGCTCGCGCTGGCCGTGATCACGGCGGTTGCCTTCCTGGGCCTGGTGGGTCAGCTCTGGTACCTCCAGGTGCTCGAGGGCGGGCGCATGCACGAGCTGTCGGAGAAGAACCGCATCCGGGTGCGGCCGGTGGCGGCGCCGCGCGGCATCCTGTTCGACCGGAACGGGCTGGCGCTGGTGGACAACCGTCCCGCCTTCACCCTGTCCCTGATCCCCCGCGAGATGGAGGATCGCAACTCGGTGGTGGCGCGGCTATCCGTCCTCCTCAAGATCCCGGTCGGCGATCTCCTGGACGCGCTCGAGCGCGTGCCCGCGGACTCGATCCGCCCGGTGCGCGTGCGGCGCGGACTCTCCCTCGAGGAAGTCACCAAGGTCGAGGAGCGTAAGCTCGAGCTGCCGGGCGTGATCGTCGAGGTCGAGCCCCAGCGGGTGTACCCGACCAGCACGTTCGCGGCCCACCTGCTCGGGTACGTCCGCGAGGTGAGCGACGAGCAGATGAAGCAGGGCCGCTACCGCCGGGGCGACATGATCGGACAGTCGGGCCTGGAGCGGCTCCTCGACGAGTACCTGCGCGGCCGGGACGGTGGCGAGCGGATCGAGGTCGACGCCATGGGGCGGCCGGTCCAGGTGATGCGCCGCGAGGAGCCCGATCCGGGCGCTCAGGTGATCACCACCATCGATCGTCGGATCCAGGAGATCGCCGAGCAGGCGATGACGGGCAAGGCCGGCTCGGTGGTCGTCCTGGATCCCCGCAACGGAGACGTGCTGGCGCTCACGTCGAGCCCCGCCTTTCCCCTCGATCGCCTCACCGGGAACATCGACCGGGAGGAGTGGCTCCGCCTGGTGAAGGATCCGATGACCCCGCTCATGAACCGGGCGCTGCAGGGCCAGTACCCGCCCGGCTCGGTGTTCAAGATCATCGTGGCCGCGGCCGGGCTCCAGGAGGGCTCGCTCGCCCCGATGGATCGGATCTACTGCAACGGGGAGTTCAGCCTGGGTCACTGGACGTTCAAGGACTGGAAGGCGGGCGGGCACGGCCACGTGGACCTGCGTACCGCCGTCGCCCAGTCGTGCGACGTCTACTTCTACCAGGCCGGCCTCAAGGTCGGGGGCGACGCGATGGCCCGGTACGCGCAGGCCTTCGGCCTGGGCGCGCCCACCGGCATCGACCTGGGCGGCGAGCGGTTCGGGCTCGTGCCCTTCGCGGCCTCACGCTCGCGGTCCAAGCGCCCGTGGCAGGCCGGCGACACCGTGAACATGTCCATCGGGCAGGGCCAGCTCCTCGTCACGCCGCTGCAGGTGGCCCGGATGATGGGAGCGGTCGCCAACGGGGGCATCCTGTGGAAGCCGCGTCTCGTGCAGCGGGTCGCGCGAGCGGACGGCTCCCTCGCCTACAGCGCCTCGAGCAAGATGACCGAGCGCGTGGAGCTCTCGCCGGTGGTGTGGGCGTTTCTCCGCAACGCCTTGACCGCGGTCGTCAAGGAGGGCACCGGGGCGGCGGCACGGCTCCCCGGTCTGGAGATCGCCGGCAAGACCGGCACCGCGCAGACCATTGCCAAGAGCGACTCGGCCAAGGGGCAGGATCACGCGTGGTTCGCCTCGTTCGCGCCCGCGGACGACCCGCAGGCGGTGGTGGTCGTGTTCATCGAGCGGGGTGGCCACGGCGGCGAGGTGGCGGCCCCGGTCGCGCGCAAGATCTACGAGGCCATCTTCCTCCAGAAGGTCGCTCAGGTGACGCTCGGCGAGTCCGGTTGATGCTCCGGCTCGACCGACGCCTCCTCCAGAACGTCGACTGGCTTCTCCTGGGCGCGGCCCTGTTCATCATCGGGCTCAGCCTCGTCTGCCTGTGGAGCCTCAATCCCGGTCGGGGCATCTCGTCGCTCGTGTGGCGGCAGGTCTCCTGGGTCGGGGTGGGGCTCATCGGCCTGCTGGTCGTGGCCAGCGTGGACTACCGGAACCTGGTC
>DATFAJ010000685.1:0-5178 GCA_035254745.1 Candidatus Methylomirabilota bacterium
GGCGGCCTGCAGGTCGAACTGGGGCAAGCGGTCTCCAACGGTCAACAAATCGGCGTCTCCTTGTCGGATCGAGTTTTTTTGGGGTACTTCGCCCTCCCTACTTCAGATGATTAGGGTACCCTAATAGATGCAGCGGGCGCACGAAGGCCGGCGGGGAGGGGACGGACCGCGGAAGGGGCCTAGCGCAGCGCGGCGGCGGCCGCCCGGGCCAGGGCCGGCAGCTCGGGATCGCGCGCGCCCATGATCAGGACGGTGTCGCCGGGGCGAGCCTGGGCGCGCAGCCAGGCGACGACCGCGCCGTGGTCGGGCGCGTAGCCGCACTCGAGGGCGGCGGGAAGATCCTCCGCGAGCATGCGGCTCGAGACGTCGCGGGCGACGGTGCCGCCCGCGTAGAAGATCTCCGCGTAGCACAGCCGATCCTGTGGCCGCAGCAGCCGCGGCATTATCTCGCGCAGCTCCGGCCGCAGGAAGCGGGCGGGCCCGAAGCCGTGTGGCTGGAAGACGGCGAGGACCCGGTCGGCCCCGGCCTGCGCGGTGGTGATGGCGGCGCGGAGCTTCTCGCCGTTGTGGGCGTAGTCGTCCACCACGCGGATGCCTCCCGCGGTGACCGCGATCACCTCGAAGCGGCGGGCGACGCCCGGGAAGCGCGCGAGCAGCGCGGTCACCGTCGCGGGCGAGAGGCCGAGCTCGAGCGCGATCAGCGCCGCGGCGGCCCCGTTCTCCAGGTTGTGCCGACCGGGCTGGGGCACGTCCAGCGCGAGCGGGACGCCGGGGAGATGGAGCACGCCGGAGGCGCGATCCGGCCCGACGCTCGCGATCTCGAGCCGCGCGTCGGCCCCGGGAACGGCGCCGTAGGTGCGCGCGCCCACCGCGCGCCCCACCTCGGCCGCTTCCGGAGAAGCCGCGTTGACGAGCAGACGTCCGCAGCGCTTGGCGAAGGTCTCGAACTGGGGCAGCAGGGTCTCGACCTCGCCGTGATCGCGGCTGATGTTGTGGATCAGCCCGAGCGCGGCGTGATAGCCCGTCAGCGTGCCGTCGGACTCGCAGGCCTCGGCGGCCACCGGTCCGTCGGCCGCGCCGGGCAGGAAGCACCCGGTTCCGCCCTCGCCGGCGAGCGCGGCGCCCCCCAGCACCGTCGCGGGCAGGCCCGCCTCCCGCGTGAGCCAGCCGACCATGCCGGTGATCGTGCTCTTGCCGCTCGTGCCCGAGATGGCCACGCCGGGGCGCCCCGCGTCGACCACCTCGGCCAGCAGCGCGGGGCGCGGGACGCGCTCGATCCCGAACGCCCGCGCCGCGCGCACCTCGGGCGTCTCCGCCTCCACCGCGGTTGAGTAGACGAAGCGGTCGACATCCGGGGTCACCGCGGAGCCATCCTGTGGCTTCACCACGATGCCGAGGGCGGTGAGCCGGGCGGCGACGTCGCGGTTCTTGCCCTGGTCGAAGGAGCGGTCGGAGCCCTGGACGGAGTGCCCTCGGGCCCGCATGAGCTGGGCCAGCGGGTTCATCCCGGCTCCCGCGATGCCCGAGAAGTGATAGCGCACGTCTCATCGTGCCACGGTTCGGACCGGTTATTGACCAGGATTGACCGGCGGATTTTCGCCCACCCCCCAGGGCAAACCGCCCGGGCTTGACGGGCAAGTATTCGATTTACCGGGCGGTTGTTCGTGGCACCGCGCTTGCGATCAACGCGCGCCAGAGGAGGACACCATGGTCACCGACATCGTCGAGGGTTCGGCCGTCACCGTGAAGGGCCGGTTCTGCGGCTCCCCGAACACCGCCAGCGGTGGCTACGTCGCGGGCCTGCTGGGTCGGCTGATGGAGGGACCGTCCCGGGTGAGCCTCGAGCAGCCCGTCCCGGTGAACCACGGGCTCGCGATCGAGCGGCTCGGCGATGGCGCCCTGACTCTCACCGACGGGGCGGTGGCCCTCGCCCACGCGAGCCCGGCCACGCTGCAGCTCGAGCCGCCGCCGCCGGTGACGTACGCGGACGCCGAGTGGGCCGCGGAGCGCTACCTCGGGTTCACCGAGCACGCCACTCCCGGCTGCTTCGTCTGTGGCCCGGCCCGCGAGTGGGGTGACGGGCTCGCGATCTATCCGGGCCCGATCCCGGGACGGCGTCTCGTCGCAGCACCGTGGGCGCCCGATCCCACGCTCTTCGACAAGCGCGGGCTGGTCCGCCCCGAGTTCGTCTGGGCCGCGCTCGATTGCCCGATCGGCTTCGCGCTGCTCGAGGCGTTCGGGCGGCGCAAGCTCGTGCTGAGCCAGCTCACCGCGAGCCTGATCCGGCCCCTGCCGGTGGGCGCGCGGTGGATCGTCATGGGCTGGCCGTTCGCGGCGGAGGGCCACACCCTGCTGGGCGCCTCCGCGATCTTCTCCGAGAGCGGCGAGCTGCACGCGCTCGCCTCGGCGGTGCTGGTCCGCGCCGACTGAGCTAGCGCCCCGCCGGCGGGCGGCGCCTGACGAGCTGCGTGCTCGTCATGGTGAGAACCGGCTCGCCGCGCTGGTTCAGCGCGGTCCAGTGCAGGCGCACGATCCCGCGGTCCGGTTTCGACGTGGACGGGCGCTGCTCCTGCACGGTGACGGTGGCCCGGAGCGTGTCGCCCGGCCGCACCGGACGGAGCCAGCGCAGCTCGTCCACCCCGGGCGAGCCCAGGCTGCACGCGGCGAGCGCGCGAGTCTGCGCGAAGAGCCGGAAGGTCAGGGCCATCGTGTGGAAGCCGCTCGCGATGAGGCCCCCGAAGATGGTCTCCTTGGCCGCCTCCGCGTCCAGGTGGAACGGCTGCGGATCGAAGGCGAGCGCGAAGTCGAGGATCTGGCTCTCGGTGATCGTCGCGCCGTCGGTCCGGAACTCCCGCCCGGGCGTGAAGTCCTCGAAGTAGAGATCGCCGTCCATCAGGCGGGCGGCGGCTCCGCGCCCGCGCGCTCGACGATGAGCCGGTAGTGCTCCGGGCGTCGGTGGACCGCGAAGTTGAAGATCGTCTCCTTGAACGAGCGCGTGAGATCGAGATCACACCGCGCGGTGATCAGCTCGTCGCCGAGCGTCGCGGCGAGCGCCACGATCTCGCCCGAGGGCGCGATGATCGCGCTCTGGCCGATCATGTCGCAGCCTTCCTCCCTGCCGCACTTGGCCACCCCCACCACCCACGTGCCGTTCTGGTACGCGCCGGCCTGCATCACCAGGTGATTGTGGAAAGGCCCGAGCAGGTCGTGCTCGGGCGCGGGCGGGTTGTGCACCGGCGTGTTGTAGCCGAGCAGGATCATCTCCACGCCTTGCAGCCCCATGACCCGATAGGTCTCGGGCCAGCGGCGATCGTTGCAGATGCACATCCCGAGCACGCCGCCCAGCGCGCGCCAGACCGGGAAGCCGAGGTCGCCCACGTCGAAGTAGCGCTTCTCGAGGTGCTGGAACGGACGCCACGGCTGATGATCGGCGTGGCCGGGCAGGTGGACCTTGCGGTACTTGCCCACGAGGCGCCCGCCGCGATCCACCAGGATCGAGGTGTTGTAGCGGCGCTCGACGTCGCCCTCCCGGCAGAGCTCGGCGTAGCCGATGCAGAAGTCCAGGCCCAGTCGGGCCGCCTCGTCCCAGAGCGGCCGGGTCTCGGGCCCGGGCATCTCGCGCTCGAAGAAGGCGTCGATCTCGGTCTGATCCTCCATCCACCAGCGCGGGAAGAAGGTGGTGAGCGCCAGCTCCGGGAAGACGACCAGGTCGCAGGCGCGGGCGTGGGCCTGCCCGAGCAGGCTCACGAGTCGCTTCACGACGTCGGACCGGCTCTCGCTCCGGGCGATCGGGCCGAGCTGGGCGGCGCCCACCGTGATCACGCGTGACATGGGGCGGAGCCTAGCACGGGCGATCGGGCGGGGAAAACAGCGGGGGGACCGGCAGCCGACCGGGCGGTCCTCCCGGCCGGCTGCGACGGCCTACTTGCTGGAGACGGCGGTCAGCTTGGCCTGGATCTGCGGCTTCGGCACGGCCCCGATCAGCTGATCCTGGACCTTGCCGTCCTTCACGAACAGGATCGTCGGGATCGACCGGATGCCGTAGCGCGCGGCCAGCCCGGGGTTCTCGTCCACGTTGACCTTCGCCAACGTCACGGTGCCACCCGAGGTCCGGGCCAGATCCTCGAGGACCGGTCCGACGGCACGGCAGGGCCCGCACCACTCGGCCCAGAAATCCACCATCATCACGCCTTCCGCGGCGACCAGCGCCTCGTCGTAGTTCTTCTCGTCGAGATGCAACAGCCAGGGGGCCTCATTGCTCATTTGCTCTGTCCTCCTGCACTTGAGATGGTGGAAGCGGCCCCGGCGATGCACCGGCCGCCGGCCTTGCGAGTAAGATGGGGGACGCCGATGCCCCCGACCCGGCTCGATCATATCGCCATTGCGCTGCCGAGCATCAGCCGGGCTCCCGACCTCCTGGTTGGCGTCCTGGGCGGCGTGCCCGACAAGAGCCGCCCGGCCGGGGTCTTTCGGTGGGCGACGTGGAGGTTCGAGGGCGGCGGGTGCATCGAGATCCTCGAGCCGGTCGGCGCCGAGGGCTTCATCCACCGCTTCCTCGCCGCGCACGGGCCCGGGGTCCATCACGTCACCTTCAAGGTGCCCCGACTGTCCGAGGTCTGTCGCCGCGCCCAGGGCCTCGGCTACAACATCGTCGGCCGTGACGAGTCCGATCCCTCCTGGAAGGAGGCGTTCCTCCACCCGAAGCAGGCGCAGGGCATCGTCGTGCAGCTCGTGGAGACCGCTCCCGCGCCGGGACCCGACCCCACCCTGTCGATCCCTCCGGGACTCCCCGACCCGCCGTCGCCCGTCCGGATTCTCGGCCTGCGCCTGCACGCGCACTCGGCGGACCGGGCGCTCACGCAGTGGCGCGACCTCCTCGACGGTCGGGTCGAGGCGACCGGAGCCGGCGGGCTGATCTTCCGCTGGGCGAACTCGCCCATGCGGCTGGCCGTGGACGTCGATGCGACCGGCGTCGAGGGTCCTATCGCGCTAGAGCTCGCGAGCGATCGGACGGTGGCCGGCCTCGACGACGCGGGCGACCGTCTCGGCATCCGACTCACGCAGCGCTCCGCCTGATCCCACGCCGTACTCAAGGAGGTACGTCCGATGGAATTCGTTTCGGCCGATATCCAGCGGCTCCTCACCGGCATCGCGGGTACCGTCGCCCAGTCCGCCGGC
>DATFAJ010000686.1:0-5569 GCA_035254745.1 Candidatus Methylomirabilota bacterium
GCATCCGATCGACCTGGCCGGCGGCGCGGGCTGGCTCATGCGCTGCGACCGGGTGGACTTCGAGCCGGGCGGTGTCGCGCCGCTGCACCGGCACCGGGGAGGCGGCATCCGATGCCTGCTGCAGGGCCGCCTCGCAGTCACGGTGGGCGACGGCGCGCCGCGCGTGGTCGCGCCGGGCGAAGCCTGGTTCGAGAGCGGGCGCGAGCCGGTGCTCGCGGTGGCGGCGGACGATCGGGAGACGAGCTTCATCCGGGTCTCGATCCTGCCCGCGGCGATCCGGGGCCAGTCCTCGATCCTCTACGTGGATCCGGCCGCCGCAGCCCGCGGCCGACCGCGGCGCTACACGGTCTACGTCGACGAGCCCATCGCGCTCTGACCATGCGCGTCCTGATCCTGAGCGCCAGCTACGGCTCCGGCCACGCGGAGGCCGCGCGCAGCCTGGCCGCCGCCTTCGCGAGCCGCGGCGCCGAGCCGGTGGTGGTCGACCACTTCCGCGAGCTGGTGCACCCGGCCTTCGCCCGCGCGAGCGGCGCGATCTACTACTGGCTGCTGCGCCGCGCTCCCTCGCTGTGGGCGCTCGGCTACACGCTCGGCGACCGGCTGGGGCCGGACTCCCCCCTGGCCCTCGGCGTGCCGCGGCTCGGCGTGGCGGGCCTCGGGAGCCTGCTCGACACGATGCGGCCGGACGCGGTGGTGACCGTCCACGCCACGCCGGCCGCCGCGATGGCGGCGCTCGCCGTGTCCGGCCGCCCGGTGCCACCGCACACCACCGCGGTGACCGACTTCGTGGCCCACAGCCAGTGGATGCCGCGTCCGGTGGACCGCTACTGCGTGGCCGCCGAGGAGGTGCGGAACGAGTTCGTGGCGCGCGGGATCCCGCCCGACCGCGTGGTGGTCACCGGGGTCCCGGTGCGCGAGGAATTCTCGCGCCCGGTCGAGGCGACCGAGGCCCGCCGCGCGCTCGGTCTCGCCCCGCGGCTGCCCACGGTGGTCGCGATGGCGGGCACCCAGGGCTCGCTCGGCCGGCTGCCCGACGTCGTCCACGCGCTCCTCACCGTCGAGCGGCCCATGCAGGCGGTGGTGGTGGCGGGCCGGGACGAGCGGCTGCGCGCGCGGCTCACCCGCCTGGCCGCCGGCAGCCCGGTGCGGGTGGCGGGCTACGTCGAGGACGTGCGCACGCTGCTGGCCGCGGCGGACCTGCTCGTGACCAAGGCGGGAGGGATGACCCTTGCCGAGGCCACCGCGACCGGGGTGCCGCTGCTCCTGTACGGCAGCCTGCCGGGCCAGGAGATCGGCAACGAGCGCTTCGCCTCCCGCGCCGGCATCGCGCTGGTGGCCCGCTCGCGCGGCGAGCTGCGCCGCCTGCTCGATCGCGCGCTCGGGGATCCCGACACGATGGAGCGGATGCAGGGCTCGCTGCGGCGGCTCCGCCGCCCCGAGGCGGCGGCCCACATCGTCGATCTCGTCCTCGACCAGATCGCGACCCGCCGGAGGGGCTGACGTGTCGCAGTTCGCGTTCTGCCTCGAGAGCGGCGACCGCGCGCTCCGGGAGCGGCGCTACGCCGACGCCGAGCAGGCCCTCGGGGCCGCCCTGGCCCTCGACCCCCGGAGCGTCAAGGCGCACTTCAAGCTCGGTCTCACGCTCGAGCGGCAGCGCAAGTGGGCTCCCGCCGAGACCGCATTCCGGGCCGCGCTGCGCGGCAAGCGCGACCACGCGACCGCGTGGCTGCGCCTGGCCGCGGTGTGCCGGCGCCTCGGCAAGCCCCGCGAGGAGGAGATCGCCGCCCGTGAGGCGGTGCGGCTCGCCCCGCGCAGCGGCGAGGCCCGCCACGGTCTCGCGGTGACTCTCGCTCGCCTCGGCCGCGCGGAGGAGGCGGTCGCCGCCTTCGAGGAGACGATCCGGCTGGCGCCCTCGAACGCGGTGGCCCACGCCGGGCTCGGCCAGGCTCTCACCGCCCTGGGCCGCCACGGCGAGGCGGCGGCCGCCTTCGGCCGCGCCGCGGCTCTCGATCCCCGATCGTACCGGGCGCATCTCCAGCACGCGGAGGCCCACCGCCGCCAGCGCCGCTGGGGCGAGGCCGCCGAGGCCTACCGCGCGGCGCTCGCCCTCCGGCCGGCGGAGCCCGCGCTCCACGGTCGCCTCGGGCTCATGCTCGAGCGGCAGCGACGCTACCGCGAGGCGGTGGGCGCCTACACGCGCGCGGCCCGGCTCGACACCACCGGCGCCCGCTGGCGCGCGCGGCTCGGCCGCGTGCTCGAGCGCCAGGGCCGCTTCGCCGACGCGGAGGCCGCGCTGCTCGAGGCGCTCCGCCGGGAGCCCGACCGCCTGGACGCCCACCTGGGGCTGGCCATGATCTATCGTCGCCAGGGCAAGTGGGGGGAGGAGGCGCGCGTCTACGAGCGGGCCATCCGCCTGAAGCCGGGCGACGCGCATCTGCACGCCGACCTCGGGCTCGCCCTCGAGGCCCAGGGGCTGCTCGGGCCCGCCGAGGGCCAGTTCCGCCGCGCGGTGGCGCTCGCGCCGGAGAATGCCGACCTGCACGTGGAGCTCGGAATCGCGATGGGCCGCCAGGGGCGGCACGCCGAGGCGGAGGCCGCGCTGCGCGAGGCGGTGCGGCTCAATCCCCAGGACGTGGTGGCCCGCTCGAACCTCGCCCTCGGCCTCGGGCGCCAGGGGCGGCACGCCGAGTCGGAGGCGGCGTATCGCCAGGCCCTCGTCCTCAAGGCGGACGGCGCGCCGCTGCACCGCGGCCTCGGCATGGCGCTCTACTCGCAGGGCAAGCGTGCGGAGGCCGAGGCCGCGTTCCGCGAGGCGGTCCGGCTCAAGCCGAGCTACGCGCGCGCGTGGGGCGACCTGGGGGAGCTCCTGACCGAGACCGGACGCCACGACGAGGCGGTCGAGGTGTTCCGCGAGGCCATCGGGGTGAAGCCCGGACGCATCGCCTCGCACCGGGGCCTCGGCGCGGTGCGCCTGCTGCAGGCGCGCCCCGACCTGGCCGAGGCCGCGTTTCGCGACGCGCTCGCCCTGCGCCCGGACGATTCGCAGAGCCATTTCGGCCTGTGGACCGCGCTCGAGCGGCAGGGGAAGGTGGCGGAGGTGGAGGCCGCGTACCGAGAGGCCATCGCGGTGAGCCCCGACATGGCGGAAGCGTACGCGCGGCTCGGCGAGCTGCTGGCGCGGCAGGGCCGCTGGCGGGAAGCGGAGCCGGCGTATCGTGAAGCGGTGCGGCTGCAGCCCGACGACGCGCGCTCGCGCGTCGCGCTCAGCGCGGTGCTGCGTCGCCCCCGCGGCTAGCTCTCGGTGGGATCGACTTCGATGTTGGTGATGCGGAGGTAGCTGACCGCCACGCGCTCGTCGCCCTGCTCGAGCAGGACGCCGTCCTCGGCGATCTGGGCCAGGCTGCCCTCGATCGGCTCGGTCGCGTTCTTCACCGAGATGAGCACCCGCCGGCCCAGGTGACGCTGGGCCTCGGCCTGCCACATCGTCTTCTGCACCTCGTCGAACACGCCGGCGGCCTGGCGCGCGGCCGAGGCGGCCCGGCTCGCCGCGGTGATGGTGCCGAGGCCGGGAACCATGAGGCCGCCCGGCAGGACCGGGGCGATCGGGCCGCCGCCCGCTGCGGTGGCGACCGGCCGCGCGGCCGCCTCCGGCCCGGCGCCGGCGGTCGAGGGCGCCGAGGCGGCCGTTCCCGGCGGCGCGGTGCCGTCCTGCTGCTCCTCGAGGTAGCGCAGCACCTCGGACAGCCGCGCCATGAGGTTCGAGAAGATGAACAGCCCGACCAGCGCGCACGCGAGCGCCACCCCGAGCCCCATCTGGGCCTCGGTCAGCTTGAGCTGGTTCAGCGCGTAGAGGGTGTAGGTGAAGAGCAGGAGGGGGATCACGGCCGTCAGCGCGAAGACGATGGAGGCCGCGTTCCGGAGCGTATAGGTCCGGCCTCTACTCATGACGCCTCAAATCTAGCGCGCCGGGCGCCGCGCCCAAAGTTTTGAGAGAGCCGGCGCGGGTGGCCGCCCCCCGGGCCCCGGGCCCGCGTGATAGTATCCGACCGCGACCATGAGCCCCACCCGCCGCACCCTGCGCGAGATGCGCGGCTTCGTCTTCGACCTCGACGGGTGCGTCTGGACCGGCGACGTCCTCACCGCCGGGGCCGCGCAGGTGCTCGCCCTGATCCGCCAGCAGGGCAAGGCCCTCTGCTTCCTCACCAACAACTCGCGCGCGCGGGCCCGGACCATGCAGGCCAAGCTCGTCCGACTGGGCGTGGAGGCCAAGGAGGCCGAGGTGCTCACGCCGCTCGAGATCCTGGGCGAGGTGGTGGCCCAGCGCTGGGGGCCGTCCCGGGTGCTGGCGATCGGCGGGCCCGAGCTGGCCGAGGTCCTGGTCGAGGCCGGCCACAGCCTGGTGCCGATCGACCGCTCCCGCGACGCCACGGTGGTGGTGGTGGGCAACGACTTCGACTTCAGCTACGAGCGCCTCACCGCGGCGGCCCGCGCGGTGGCGGCCGGCGCCGCGTTCCTCACCCCGAACATCGACCCGCGGCTGCCGCTGGAGAACGGCGAGTTCCTGCCCGGCTGCGGGGCCATCGTGGAGGCGGTGGCCACCGCGGCGGGCCTGCGCCCGATCGTGGTGGGCAAGCCCGAGCCGCCACTCTTCGAGCTGGCGCTCCAGCGGATGGGGCTGGGCGTCGACGAGGCGGCCATGGTGGGCGACAGCGTGGACTCGGACGTGCGCGGCGCCCGCCGCGTCGGCATGACCGCGGTGCTCTTCGCGCCGAAGGGCGGTCCCGATGGGGTGGCGCACTATATGGTCAAGTCCATGTCCCAGCTGAGGCGGCTGCTGGGCGGGTAGGGATGCGCGTCTTCCTGCACTCGGGCGGGCCGCTCGGGCCGGTCGGTCGCGCGGCCCTGCCCGACTTTCTCGGCCCCCTCCGCCGTGTGGCCTTCGTGACCGCGGCGAGCCTCCACGACCCGGCCGCGACCTTCGAGCGGGTGCGGGCCGCGCTCGAGCCGGCCCCGCCGGACGGCGCGGGGCTCGAGCTCCTGCACCTGCGCTGGGACGTAGATCCCCTCGACACGCTCGCCCGCGCCGAGGCGCTCTTCATGGGCGGCGGCAACACCTACGCGCTGCTCCAGCGGCTGCGCGGGGCCGGTCTGCTCGAGGCCATTCGCGCCCGCGTGGTCGGGGGCATGCCCTACATGGGAGCGAGCGCGGGCTCCAACGTGGCCGGCCCCACCATCCTCACCACCAACGACTGGAACGTGGTGGCGCTGGATCGCTTCGACGCGCTCGGGCTGGTGGGCTTCAACATCAATCCTCACTACAAGGAAGCCGATCCCATGATGGCGCCCTTCAGCGAGACGCGCGACGACCGCATCCGCGAGTACCACGTGGTCAACGCCAATCCGGTGCTGGGGCTCGAGGAGGGCGCGTGGGTGACCGCCGAGGATGGGGTGGTGACCGCACACGGGACCGCGCGGGTGAAGCTGTTCCGGCCGGCCGCCGACCCGGTGTGGTACCGGGCCGGCGACCGCCTGCCGGTTACTTAGCGACCGCCCGGAAGGACCCGCCGGC
>DATFAJ010000687.1:0-3782 GCA_035254745.1 Candidatus Methylomirabilota bacterium
GAGGAGCTCGACATCCCGCTCGAGCGCGTCGCGATGATCGAGGGCGACACCGCGCTCACGCCCAACCAGGGCGGGACCGGCGGCAGCTACGGCGTCGCCCGTGGCGGCGTCCAGCTTCGCCGGGCGGCCGCGACCGCGCGACAGGCGCTGCTGGCCATGGCGGCGCAGCACCTCGGCCGGCCGGCCGGCGACCTCGAGGTCGCCGACGGCGCGGTGCGCGCCCGAGACGGCAGCGGGTCGGTGGGCTACGGCGAGCTGATCGGCGACCGCGCGTTCAACCTGAAGGTGGATGCCGCCGCGCCGCTCAAGCTCCCCGACCGCTTCCGCTTCATCGGCAAGTCGCTGCCCCGTCCCGACCTGCCGGAGAAGATCACCGGGCACCATCGGTACCTGCACGACCTGGTGCTGCCGGGCATGCTCCACGCCCGCGTGATCCATCCGCCCGCGTTCGGCGCCACGCTTCACTCGGTGGACGAGGCGTCGATCGCCGGCCTCGGAGGTGCGCGCGTGGTGCGGATCCAGAGCTTCCTCGCGGTGGTGGCCGATCGAGAGTGGGACGCGGTGCGCGCGGCGCGGGCGCTCAAGGCGCAGTGGAGCGCGGGCACCGGCCTGCCCGATCACGCGAAGGAGTTCGAGGCGATGCGGACGGCCCGGGTCGTGCGCGACCAGGAGGTCGCCAAGCGCGGCGACCTGGCCGCCCTGACCGCGCCGCCGGCGGGGACGCGCACGCTCGCGGCCTCGTACCGCTGGCCCATGCAGACCCACGGCTCCATCGGACCGTCCTGCGCGGTGGCCGACGTGCGGACGGACCGCGTCACGGTGTGGAGCGCGTCCCAGAACGTGCACGGCTTCCAGGCCACGTGTGCCCGCATGCTCGGGACGGAGCGCGACCGGGTGCGCGTCATCTACATGGACGGCGCGGGATCCTACGGCGCCAACGGGGCCGACGACGCGGCCGCGGAGGCGGTGCTGCTCTCGCGAGCGGTCGGCCGCCCGGTGCGCGTGCAGTGGAGCCGGCAGGAGGAGCACGGGCTCGATCCCAAGGGCCCCGCCCAGATGCTGGACCTGCGCGCCGCGGTCGACAAGGACGGCGAGGTGGCCGCGTGGGAGACCCAGGCATGGCTACCCATCGCCACCGCCAACCTCCCGAACATCCCGCTGGTGTCGCTCGACGCGGCCGGGATCCCGCAGACGCAGGGCCGCGCCACCGGGCTGATCTACCAGAACGTGGACCCGCCCTACGCGATGGCCAACCTCAACGCGGTGGTGCACTGGATCGAGGACGCGCCGCTGCGCACCTCACCGCTGCGCGCGCCCGGCAAGGTCGCCAACACCTTCGCGGTGGAGTCGTTCACCGACGAGATCGCCGCGCTGGCCCGCGTGGACCCGCTGGAGTTCCGGCTCCGCCGGCTCTCCAACCCCCGCGGCATCGAGGTCCTGAAGCGCGTCGCGACGCGCATGGGCTGGCAGCCGCGGCCGTCGCCCCGGCCGGTGGACCGGCGGGCCGCGGTGATGACCGGGCGCGGGCTCGCCTACGTGCACTACAAGCACGAGGAGACGATCGTGGCGATGGGCATGGAGGTGGCGGTGGAGCGCGCCACCGGACGGATCCGGGTGACGCGGGTGGTGGCGTCCCAGGACTGCGGGCTCATGATCAACCCGGACTGCGTGCAGGCCCAGCTCGAGGGCAGCATCCTCCAGACCCTCTCGCGCGCGCTGCACGAGGAGGTCGTCTACGACCGCGACCGGGTCACCACGGTGGACTGGGCCTCCTACCCCATCCTCACGTTCCCGGAGGTGCCGAAGCTCGAGTTCGAGCTGATCCAGCGCCTCGACCAGCCACCGCTGGGTGCCGGAGAGGCGGCCGCCACCCCGGTGGGCGCCGCGCTCGCCAACGCGGTGTTCGACGCGACCGGGGTGCGCCTGCGCACCGTGCCGTTCCGGCCGGATCGGGTGAAGGCGGCCCTGGAGGGACGCGCGTGATCGAGGTGCGACGGCTGGGGCCGCAGATCGGCGTCGAGATCCGGGGCGTCGACGTGCGGACGCTCGACGACGCGGGCTTCGCGACGATCTACCGCGCGTGGCTCGACGGGAACGTGGCGGTGGTGCCCGGGCAGACGCTCGAGATCGACGAGTTCCTCGCGTACAGCCGCCGCTTCGGCCAGGTGGTGCCGCACCCGTCGAAGATGACGCGCCACCCGGAGCGCCCCGAGATCACCCTGCTCGGCGTGAACAAGTTCGGCGCCGACGGCGCGCTCGATCTGGCGATCTACCGGCGCGGGGCGGAGGGCTGGCACACCGACGGCGCCTACGACGAGGAGCCCTTCAAGGCCACCCAGCTCTACGCGCTGGCGGTGCCGAGCCGCGGCGGCGACACTCACTTCGCCAGCATGTACGCCGCCTACGACGCGCTTCCGTCCAGGTTGAAAGACCGCCTCGAGGGCCGCAAGGGCGCCTTCACCTACGGCGGCCGCCGGAAGGCCACCGCGCTGCTGAATGCCGAGGACCGCGACTGGACCCCGGTCTTCCACCCGATCATCCGCACGCATCCGGAGACCGGGCGCCGGGGCCTCTACTTCGACCCGGGAAAGATCCTCTACATCGACGGGCTCGAGGCGGCGGAGAGCGACGCGTTGATCGACGAGCTGACCGAGCGCATGATCCAGCCCGAGGGCTGCTACACGCACCAGTGGCGCCGGGGCGACATCGTGATCTGGGACAATCGCTGCTCGTACCACAAGGCGGCGGGCGATTACCCGCCGGAAGAGGACCGCATCCACTGGCGCGTGTCGATCAAGGAGCGGACATGAACGTCGTCGCGAGAATGCTCACCCAGGAGCAGGACGGCATCCCCGGCTACATGGCGCAGCCGGAGGCGCCCGGCCAGCGGCCGGGCATCCTGATGGTCCACCACGCCCACGGGGTCACCGCCGACTACAAGATCGACGCCTACCGCCTGGCGTGCCTGGGCTTCAACGTGCTGGCGCCCGATCTCTTCAACATGTTCGGCATCGCGGGCACCACCCACATCGGCATGGGCGCGGATCTCCAGGCCAAGCACGGCGACGACGAGTTCCTCGGCAAGATGGACGAGGCCTGGCGCTACCTGATCGACCGCATGCGCTCCGACCCGGCGCGCACCGGCTGCATCGGGCACTGCATGGGCGGCCGCCTGCTGATCCCCTTCGCGGCCGATCACCCGTCGGTGAAGGCGATCGTGCTCTACTACCCCTCCGTGCGCGACGAGCCCGAGACCTCCCACCGGCCCCGCCACGCCTTCCACCTGGCCAAGACGCTCCAGTGCGCCAGCCTCGTCTTCGCGGCGGGCCAGGACTACATCGCGACTCCCGCCATCCAGGGGCCGCTCTGGCAGAGCTTCCTCGCCAACGGCAAGCTCGTGGAGTGGCACTTCTTCTCCGACGCGCAGCACGGCTTCCGGCACCCGGACAACCCGGGGTTCCAGCCCTACTACGCCGACCTCACGTGGCCGCTCACCACCAGCTTCCTGCAGCGCACCGTCTGATCGGGAGAGGAGCAACCGACATGACCGAGCCCAAGCAGAAGTTCAGCGCCAGCCTCGCCAAGGATGCCGTCTACCAGCAGGGCCTCCGCAGCTTCATGGAGTATCGCGACCTGGGCATCGCGGACGCCACCCACGGCAAGATGCGCGCCCACGTCATCCGCGTGAAGCAGGGCGGCGACACCCCCGAGCTCCACACCACCGGCCTCCACAAGCACGAGTGCGACTTCCAGATGTTCTACGTGCTCAAGGGCACCATCAA
>DATFAJ010000688.1:0-2784 GCA_035254745.1 Candidatus Methylomirabilota bacterium
CCACGTGCAGCGCGATCGCCTGGCCGCTGCTGGCCAGGATCACGTCGGCGGAGTCGGGCGCGGTCTTCAGCCCCGCGTCGACCAGCGCGCCGA
Organism: Candidatus Methylomirabilota bacterium; assembly: GCA_035254745.1. GTDB lineage: Bacteria > Methylomirabilota > Methylomirabilia > Rokubacteriales > CSP1-6 > CAMLFJ01. The sequence goes on from DATFAJ010000688.1 coordinate 94, forward strand.
CCACGTCGACCCCGCCGGTGTTGGTGGTGAAGCCGTGGTCGGAGGCCACGAGCACGTCGGCGCGGCCGCCGAGGCCCAGCCCGTCGAGGCTCGCCAGCACCCGGCCGATCTCGGCGTCGTCGTGCCGGAGCGCCTCGCGGGCATCGGCCGATCCCATCCCCACGTGGTGCTGGCTGTGATCCGGCTCGGTCAGCCAGTTGATCACCACGTCGGGCTCGAGCTCCGGGAGCACGTACTCGCGGAGCACTCGCTGCGTCCAGGCGACCGCGGCGTCGTAGCGGGCGGCGCCCGCGATCTTGGGCGGGGCCGGCCCGAGCTTGGAGAGGATCGCCTCGCTGACCGGCTCGGGGAACGCGACGGTCTTGCCGGGGTCGAAGTAGCCGTTGACGACCGCGCCGATTCCGGCCGGCGCCTTCGGGTTCAGGAGGAAGGCGCTGCCCGTCGAGCCCGAGCTGACCCCGACCAGCCGCCGCCCGTGCGCGTGCAGCCGCTCGGCGAGCGTGGGCACCATGAGCAGGCGCCCGCCGGTGGCCCGGTCCAGCGCGAGGAGGTTCCGGTAGTTGCCGGTGTCGAACGCGCGCGCCGGATCGACCGCGGCGACGTGGAGCTGGTTGCCGAGGATCCCGTTGGCGCCCGGCTGCGTCCCGGTCGACAGCGCGGCCGCGTTGACCCGGGTCACGGTCGGGAAGACGGCGTGACCATCCGAGAAGTCGACGCCCTCCGCGCGCAGGCGGAAGAGGGTGGGCGTGTCGTCCGGGGTGATGGAGTCGGGCCGGAGCCCGTCGACCACGAAGACGATGACGAGCCGCCGGCCGGTCGTCATCGCGTGATCGGGGTCAGGCCGGGTCGATCCCCACGATCTCGTTGAACCGGCCGAAGCCGATGTAGAGCGTGGTGTGCGCCACCAGCTCGATCACCTCCGCCTCGGAGAACTGGGCGCGCACCTCGGCCCACAGGGCGTCGTCGACCTTCTGGTGGTCCACCGCGAGCTTCTCGGCGAAGCGGACCGCGGCCCGCTCGCGCGGGGTCAGGAGCGTGGAGGTCTCGTCGTCGATCGCGGCGATCTTCTCTTCGGTCGCACCCGCATGCCGGGCCCCGGCATAGCGCGCCTTGAGTCAGTAGCGACAGGCGTTGAGCCCCGCGATCTTGATCCGCACCAGCTCACGGATCACCGGGTCGATGGTGCCGTCGCGTCCGAGCGCGGCACGGAAGGCGGCGAGCGCCTTGACCACCGCCGGGTTCCGGGCGTAGGTGCGGGTGCTGGCCGAGGTGCCGATCTGGCGCTCGGACTCCTCGCACAGGTGGCGGATCTCGTCGTCGACCTCGTGGATCCCGAGCGGCTCCATGCGTGCCATCGACGCCTCCTACTCTCCCTCTCCCCTCAGGGTAGAGGGCAGGGTGAGGGATGGTCCGGGTGAGGGGTGGACTATCCGCCCGCGATCTGCGGGAGCACGAACACCTCGCTGTCGGCGCCGATCGGCTCCAGCAGCGAGTCCTGGTAGATCTGCCCGTCGATGGCCACCGCGACGCCGTCCTGGAGGTGCGGGCCCAGCGCGGGATGCCGCTCGGCGAGCTGCTCGAAGAGCTGCTTCACCGAGGTCGCCGAGAGATCGAACTCGGCGACGCCCCCGGTGAGCTGCGCGAGGTTGCCGATCAGCACGACTCGCGCCATTGGGTTCGGGCTCAGGCCTTGTTCAGGCCCTTGTCCTTGAGCGCCTTCAGCACCTTGGGCGGCGACATCGGCAGCTCGGTGAACCGGATGCCGGTGGCGTTCTCCATGGCGTTGGCGATGGCCCCGAGCGGGGGAACGATCGGCGTCTCGCCGACCCCGCGCACGCCGTAGGGGTGCTTCGGGTTGCCGACCTCGACCAGGATCGCGTCGATCATCGGCACGTCCGAGGCCACCGGCATGCGGTAGTCGAGGAAGCCCGCGTTCTGGAGCTTGCCGTCGGCGCCGTAGATGTACTCCTCGTTCAGCGCCCAGCCGATACCCTGCACCGCCCCACCTTGGAACTGCCCCTCGACGTAGGCGGGGTGCAGCGCCTTGCCCGCGTCCTGGGCAACGGTGTAGCGCAGGATCGTGGTGCGGCCGGTCTCGGGATCCACCTCGAGGTCCACCAGGTGCGTGCCGAAGCTCGGGCCCGCGCCCTGGGCGTTGATCCGGCCGACGCCGCCGATCGGGCCGCCGGTCTTGCCGGCCACCTTGGCGAAGTCCGCCACCGACATCGGCTTGACCTTCTCGGCGAGCGCGCCGAGCGGCCGCACCGCGCCGTCCTTCCACTCGACCTGGTCCGGCTTGGCCTCCCAGAGCTTGCACGCCCGGGCGCAGAGGTCGGCCTTGATCTGCTTGGCCGCCTCCACGATGGCCATCGATCCGGAGAACGTCGAGCGGCTGCCGCCGGTGAGGAAGTTGAACCCGAGCGAGCCGGTGTCGCCGATGATCGGCCGCACCTTGTCGTAGGGGACGCCCAGCTCGTCCGCGACCACCGCGGACAGGGAGGCGCGCAGGCCACCGATGTCCGGGGTGCCGGCCACCAGCGAGATCGTGCCGTCCTCGTTCACGGTCAGCGACACCGAGGTCTCGCCACCGATGTTGAACCAGAAGCCGGACGCGACCCCGCGCCCCTGCCACTTCCGCAGCGGGGTGTTCCAGTGCTCGGTCTTCTTGATCGAGTTGAGCGTCTCCTCGAG
>DATFAJ010000689.1:0-2216 GCA_035254745.1 Candidatus Methylomirabilota bacterium
GTCACTCCGGGCTACTACAAGATGCCGGAGCAGACCGCCGCGCTCTTCGCGCCCGACGGCTGGATGCGCACCGGCGATCTCGGTCGAGAGGAGGCGCCGGGCCTCTTCCGGTTCCTGAGCCGGCTCAAGGAAGTGCTCAAGACCGGCGGCTTCCTGGTGGCCCCGCTGGAAGTCGAGGCGGTGCTGGGCGGCCACCCCGCGGTGGCCGAGGCCTGCGTGGTCCCGCGCTCCGACCCGCGCTGGGGCGAGGTGGGAGTGGCCTTCGTCCAGCTCAAGCCGGGAGCGGCGTGCGGGGCCGACGAGCTGCTCGCGCTCTGCGCGGCGCGCCTGGCCAACTTCAAGGTGCCGCGCGCGATCGTCTTCGTGGACGGCTACCCGCGCACCGCGACCGGCAAGATCCAGCGGGCCCGCCTCCGCGAGCGCCTGGCCGCTACCTGAGCGATGGACTTCGAGCTCACTCCCGAGCAGCGTGAGCTGAAACGATCCGTGCGCCGCCTGGCCGAGCGGGAGTTCCGGCCGAAGGCCGCGCGCTGGGACGAGGAGGAGACCTTCCCCTGGGAGAACGTTCCCGTCCTGCGGGACGCCGGCCTCCTGGGCCTGGCCCTGCCCGAGGCCTACGGCGGCGCCGGGGGCACCGTGCTCGACCTGGCCCTGGCCATGGAGGAGCTGGCGCGGTGCTGCGTGGCCACCGCGTTCATCGTCGGCCAGCAGAACGGTTTCGGAGCCAAGGCCATCGCGCTCTTCGGCACCGACGCGCAGCGGGGCCGCCACCTGCCCGCGATCGCCCGCGGCGAGCGCCTGGTCGCGTGGGCGATGAGCGAGCCGGGCGCGGGCTCGGACCTGCGCGGTCTGGCCTGCCGTGCCCGCCGCGACGGCGATCACTACGTCGTGGACGGGCGGAAGACCTTCTGCTCGCTCGGCGGCGTCTCGCATCTCAACGTGGTCATCTGCCGCTTCGACGACGTGCCGGGCTTCCCGGGGCTGGGCGCGCTGCTCGTCGAGCAGGCGACGCCCGGCTTCGCGCGCGGGCGCGACATCCCGGAGATGGGCCTGCGTGGCACCGCGATGGCGGATCTCGTCTTCGAGGGCTGCCGCGTGCCCGCGTCGGACGTGCTGATCCCACCCGGCGAGTTCCGGAAGATCTTGCAGATCATGGACGGCGAGCGCACTGCGGGCAATCCTCCGATGTCGCTCGGCATCGCCCAGGCCGCGCTCGAGGCCGCGCTGCGCTTCGCAGAGGAGCGCCAGGCCTTCGGCCAGCGCGTCGCCGACTTCCAGGGCATTCGCTGGATGCTCGCCGACATGGCGGTGAAGGTGGAGGCCGCGCGGCTGCTCGTCTACCGGGCGGCGTGGCGGGCCGCCCGCGGCGCGCCCGATCCGTTCGAGGCTTCGGTGGCCAAGGCCTACACCAACGAGATCGCGGTCTCGGTGTGCAACGACGCGCTCCAGATCCACGGCGGCTACGGCTACACCCGCGAGTTCCCGGTGGAGCGCATGCTGCGGGACGCGCGCGGCCTCTGCATCGGCGACGGCACCACCCAGATCCAGAAGAACATCATCGCCAAGCATCTGGTGAAGCCGTAGTGCGCGACGTCTGCATCGTGGGCATGGCCGAGACCGCGGTGGGTCGCCTCGAGGGCAGCACGTCGATCGGGCTCCAGGCCGAGGCCTCCCGCCTGGCCCTGGCCGACGCCGGGATCGCCCCCGGGCAGGTGGACGCGGTCTACAATCTCGATCCCTACACGCAGGCCATGAGCATGTTCGCCCAGAGCCTGCTCGAATACATGGGGCTCCGGCCCGCGCTGGCCGCCACCATCGACGCGGGCGGCACCGTGACCCCGATGCACATGATCCTGAACGCCATCGCGGCCATCGGCCAGGGCTACGCGGAGGTGGCGCTCTGCACCTTCGGCGAGAACGCGCTCACCGGACGGCCCAAGGGCGTGCATGGCTTGCCCCAGGGGCCGTCTCTCGGCCAGGAGGAGTTCGAGGAGCCTTTCGGCTGCATCGGGATGGTGATCCCGTACGCGCTGGCCGCCCGGCGTCACATGTACCGCTACGGCACCACCAAGGAGCAGCTCGGGGCGGTCGCGGTGTCGGCGCGCGCCCACGCCGTCCTCAATCCGCGCGCCCAGATGCGCAAGGCCTTGACCCTCGCCGACTACCTGGCGGCCCGGCCCATCGCCGATCCCTTCGGCCTGCTCGACTGCTCGGTC